>JAJFUH010000041.1 GCA_021372535.1 bacterium | reverse complement strand
TTGCCACAAGAGAGGGGAAGCGCCCGCTAACATCTATTTTATCAAGGTGTTATGCGCGGGGTGAGTTTCCATGGTTAAGAGTGGCAACTATCATATTCTACTGCAAATAAAAGGTACTCAGTAGTTTAACCGGACAGTTTTGACCCTTCTGGTAAAATATTTAAAAATACTTACCTCGAACACCCTTGCCAATATCTTAAACGGGGTTCATCAGGTTTTGCCCTTTTCAGACATATCCCTTTCCTTTTCGGACATAGGAGTTCAGGGTGACATGTACTCGCACGTACGATCAGGTTGTCATATTTAACTTTGTTCAGCATCTGTGATCAATGATCGATTGCACAAATAGTTAGGTGTTTCAACACAGCCTGGCATGACCGGTTAAAAAAGTGATGAATAATCCTGCCTTGTATATTATATTGAGGTGTTAAGCATAACAGATTGTTATTCAAATGGAGAGGGAGGATTATTACTATGCGGTTTCCGAACACGATTTTAATTACGGTCATGATTGTTTTTGCTGCCGGGTGTGCGAAGAAAGAGGAGGGAAAAGCGGTGACTCAGGAGCCTGTTTCGAATGCAAGTCCCGCTGATGTATATATAACGAAGGTAATCGGATGTCTCGATCACACCGAAACCATCATGGACGACATCTCGAAGGCGGCGGATGCGGCTGCCGCGTGCGCCGTAAAAGGCGGCAAGATTTATGTGACGGATGACGAGACCGTTACGAGGACGGGGAATGAAGAGACAAAGATGATTCCGGGCGGCGGAATCGGATATCCCATGCATGAGGACTGGGGTGGATTCGTCGCCGAGGCATGCGACCGCGCCGGAGGGCTCCGTCACATCCAGCCGGTTCCGCTGAACAACGAAGTGGCGCAGAACGATATCGTGCTTGTCGGCACGATCGATCTGAAACCCGATGAACAGACCGCGCAGATAAACACGCTCAAGCAGAAGGGCGCGCTCATCATCGTGTTCGGCTCCCAATCATCGAAGATAGCCGGTCTCGCCGATTATCTCATCGACAGCGGTCTCGAAGCAGGACCGGTACCGGTCATGAAAATCGGCTCGGCAGCTCCCTTCGGACCGGTCGGCGCGATGGCGAATGTCATCAATATGTGGACATTCACCGCCGAGTATGTCGGCGCCCTGACCCGTCTCGGAAAGATGCCGGCGCTCTGGCAGAGCATGTTTGTCCCCGGAGCCGCTCCCCGCAATACAAAAATCGGCGATTTTCTGTACCATTCGGACATGAAGATATCTCCGGTTAAGGCCGGTGTTCCGGGACGGCAGTATGTCACGACGGTCAGAGGGTACCTCGATAGAATCAAGGCAGGCGAGCTTGAACAGTTCCGTCAGGCCGGAAAAACATGCGCCGAAACGATCAAATCCGGCCACAAGGTCGTCGCAAGCGTTGTGGGGCATTTCATGGTCGCCCAGCTGCGGATGCCCGGATATCCGAATATTTTCACCGTTCTCTCGAACCAGTACGGCAGGGATTATCTCAAGGGAGTCCTTTCGAGAGGGGATATCTGGTTCCATGTTGGATATTCATATACACCCGAACAGGAACTGGACCTCGCGAAAGAAATCGGCGTAAAAACGGTGTGCGTGTTCACACCCGGCCCGACTGAAGTCGGTGAAGGAACACCAGTGGCGCCCGATATGAGCAAGATCGATATCTACATCGATCCTTACTGGAAACACGGCGATGCTGTTGTCGAGATTCCCGGATACGACACGAAGATCATACCCCCATCGGGTGTGGTCATGATAACAACCTTCTGGATGATTTTGGGCGAGACAGTGAAAAACATGTAACTGCTCAGCTCTATGGGAGAATGTCATGCCAAAAGCGTTCATTACGGGGATTACGGGGCAGGACGGGTCATATCTTGCGGAATTGCTCCTCGGTAAGGGCTATGAAGTGTACGGTTTGATCAGGCGGAGCAGCTCGTTCAACACCGACCGTATCGATCACCTCTACCGTGATCCGCATGGCAACGGTGAGAAACCGCGCCTATTTCTGCATTATGGCGATATGGGTGCCACCGATACTCTGCTTGATATCATTTACAC
>JAJFUH010000040.1 GCA_021372535.1 bacterium | reverse complement strand
CGTTATTCAGATCACTTTTTCGGTGTATATGTCCTCGGTGGCTCAGGACCCGAGTAGAGAATCGACTCATTATCGAGCCGGAAGAACGAGCCCGCTTTCTGCTCGATGAGCTGTCCGAGAATACCGGCCGAGCGTGGAATGATAAAGAGCGCCTTGCCTGCCGAAGGCGGAATGCCCATCTCGGAGATGACCGCTCCGATAGCGCCGTCCACGTTGAGACAGAGCCCGGCGGCTTTGTCTTCCTGGAGGATTTTTTCAACGGCTTTTGCGAGGGCAATGTGACGATCTCCGTATCCGTGCTTATACGCCAGGCCGAGGAGCGCCTCCGCACGGGGATCGGTACCGTAAAGGCTGTAATAGCGGTGCCCGTAACCGGGAATACGGCGTTTTTCACCGCCTAATTTCCCCGTATAACTGTCGACGAGCCAGCGCGCTTTTTCTTCGACAGTACTGTCGGCAGGGAGCTTTCCGGCCTCGACCTGAAACGCGAAAGCGGCTCCTTCTCCGGCGCCTGCGTGGGTGTCGCCCATAGCGGTGATACCTGCGGCGAGGGCGGTTCTCAACGGTACTCCGCCGGAATAGGACGTAATGGCCGCCAATGAGGATGGAACGGCGGGTGTGTGATCCACACAGGCGGCAAAAATGCCTCGGAAGATATCCGCTTCACCCGCTGTCGCCTTGCGTCCCGTAATTGCTCTGAAGAAAATGCTCTCAAGATGGCTCTCGCCTCCGGGATTAAATTCGCCGCACAGGATATGCCCGGCAAGCGCCATGACCCACCCGATAAGCACGACCGCAACCGCCTGCTGGGGTGAAAATGCCGCTTTGAGGTCTTCGTGGAACAGCTCCACCGGAACGCTCTCCTGGCAGAGAAGACCCGCGCTCACAGCCGAATTGAGGGGATTGCCGTGACGGACGCTCTCGATGGCCGCCTCGATAGCAATTCTCGAGAGCGGCATATTTTTAAGATGGAAGGCGAACAGACGCTTGAGGAGATTACGGTCTTTTGTCTTCGGATCCACCTGTCTGAGAACCATTAAAATAATTTCTTCGATGGGAGCGCTCATGATGAGCTCGGTATACGGATAACCGAGCAGGTACGGCTGACCATCGAGGAGCCTCGTGATACCGGTGCTCATGGTAATCGCCCGTATCTGGCGCTTCATGCTTTCGAGCTTCGGTTTCGAGATGCTCACGAGCTCGGGTTTCTCAAGGTCTTTTTCCTCGAGGTGGCTGCCTTCCTCCTCCTCGTTGAGAATCGTACCGACAATATCACCAAGCTCATCGGAGCTTCTCGCCATGTTTACACCCGCAGCACCGAGAGCTTTCATCTTGTGTTCGTATGTGCCGATATTCCCTTCACCTATAACAGCACCGGCATGGCCCATCCGCGATCCCTTGGGAAAAAAATGCTCGGCGCCGACACCCGATATGAGACCGACAACGGGTTTGGGATAGCGGGTTTTTTTGATATATTCAGCCGCATCCTCCTCGTAGCTGCCCCCGACCTCGCCGTTGAGCACGACGAGTTTCGTTTCGGGATCGTCCCGGGCAATTTTGAGAAGATCGACAAAGTTGCTCCCGACAATGCGGTCACCGCCCATGCCAACCACCGTGCTCGTTCCGAAACCATGACGGTTGAAAATCTGAGTGGCTATCGACAGACACATGCCGCCGCTTTTCGAGAAAAGCGCGATTTCCCCCGAATAGAACACTCCCGGATCGTTTCCGCCGATTGCCCCGATTTTAACCCTGTCTTTGGGACAGATTATTCCAACCGATGATGGACCAATGAGATGAACATCGTGCTGACGGGCAACCTGAACAATTTCGGCAATATCGCGAACCGGAATACCCTCGGTGAGAATATTCACGAGCCTGATTTTCCCCTTTCCGATCGCATCGAGCGCCGCATCACGGGCAACCTGACGGGGAACTGTTATGAGAGAAACGTTAATGTCCGGGTGATGTTTGAGCGCCTCTTCCACGGTTTCGTAGACCGGTATGTTGTAGATACGGGTCCCGCCTTTCCCGGGAGTCACTCCGGCAATAACCTGAGTTCCATAGTCGAGCATGTCGCGGCAGATCACGGAACCCTGTTTACCTGTTATCCCCTGTATGAGTATCTGGGTATCCTTACTTGTGAGCATTCCCATGTTTTTCTTCCCTCAATATTTTTTTGTAGTTATTAACATGATGGATAAGCAGCTGCGCGGAGTCGCCAATCGATGTTTCCATACCCCTGAGGAAAATATTGTACTTTTCATTCCTGCGTATCATCCTGAGGGTACTGAAAGCCTCCATGTCACGGAGGCCGGCGCGCCGCACCACAATCGGAATACGTTTGTCGAAACCTTCGGTCTCCCTGATCCCGTTCATGATTCCGTTCACGAGCGTTTCGTAAATGTCGGTGAAATTGGCCCGTCCGCCAACAATCCAGATACCGTTGATCTCGCCGGGATACGATAACGCGATCTTCGTGAGTCCCCGCACCTTTTCCGAGGTGGGATTACCGCTGTATTCGGTGAATATGGCAGGCCTGCCGCCGTACAGGTAGATGCTGTCGAGCGCCTCGCTGCTCGTTCCCCCTCCCGAAGCGAGAACAACGATGTCTCCCCCCGGAATCTCGTAAAACATCCGTCCTGCAGCGCCCCGGGTGTCCATCTGATCGTTTTTAAGGGCGAGCATTTCAATCTGAGTCGTTTTACGGGAGAAATCACGGCGTTCCGGAAGTTTCAGGGCTGTCTGCCTGTAGAGCGCCTCATCATCGATCTCCATTTTGGAATCGACGGCATAGAGGAGCCCCCGTTTAGTGAGAACAAGCGGATTGATTTCGGCAAGGAGGGCATCGTTTGTATAAAAGCACTTGAACAGTTTGAGCATCATATCGGCCAATTCCTCCACATCTCCCCTGACCCCGGCCCGCGCAAGAATCTTATAGGCCTGTTTCGATTTCAGACCGGCATGAATATCGATGGGCTCCATAATCACCGATGCCGGTTCTTTCCGGGAAAGCTCCTCGACATCCATGCCGCCGCGCTGTGAGAAAATGACAACGGGAAGGTCACACCTGTATGTTATCGACAGATAATACTCCTTTTCGATGGAAACAAAATCCTCCACAAGAACACGGGAGACTTCCTCGTTATGGAAGGTGACGCCGAGAAGCGAATTCACCGCCTCACGAAGTTCCTTTCCGTTTTTGGGAAAGGCAATTCCCCCTCCTTTGCCTCTTCCACCCTTCAGAATCTGCGCCTTTACCGCCTTTGGCCATGATCCTTCCTCAAGGCTCCCGAGATCGGTATCCCTGTCGACAACCCGTCCTTCGGGAACTCGTATTCCCGCTTTCCTGAACAGAATTTTCCCTTCATACTCATAGAGTCTCATTTAGGCACTGCCTCCTCGCTGACATTCATCATATGGAAGTGATCCAAAAGGCATTTCTGTCTGTTTCTCAGGTGTTCATCCAGCAATCGTATCAGGTTTTTTTCATTCTGCGCCAACATGGCATTCCAGATTTTTTCATGTTCGGCAAAATTTTCACGGGCAAGCTCTTCACGGTTAAAATGAAGAATCCGCATGAATTTTGCGAGGTGATCGAGCTTTTCGAGCATCTCCCTGAGCCGTGCATTACCGCTGCAAGTATTGATCGCCCGGTGTATCTCACGGTCGAGCTGGAGTTCCGCCTCGATAAAATCCGCACCCTCGGAATCATGACAACTCTCGATAAGGCGGTTGATTTTGCGGATCACCTTGTCGGGGATATTCCCCATCGAGCGCCGGGCGGCATATACTTCGAGACACCGCCGGATCTCATACAGCTCAGTGATATCCCGGGGAGTGATTTCTTTGGCATATGCGCCGCGCCGGGGATAAAAAACCACGAGCCCATCCGACGCGAGCCGCAGGAGGGCCTCACGAACCGGTGTACGTGAAACCTGGAGCAGCGAGGCGATATTTTCCTCGCTCAGTTTTTCGCCCGGTTGTATTCTGTGGTTAACGAGCAGTTCGAGAATAGCCTTGTATACCCTGTCGGAAAATGAAGACTGGTCGAGTTCAAACTGGATGGTATTCATACGGGGCCGGACCACATGAAGGTAAAAAGTTAAACATTGTGTATTGTATATTGTATACAATATCTTTTATAACAATCTTACTGTCAAGATTTTTTTGTTCACGTATAACGCCAAAGATAAAAAAAAGAGTCTTTGTACGAACCTCTTTATATTTTTCTTCATCCACAAAATCATTATTGTTTCAGGTATGATTCTGAGTTATTATTTCAGTACTTATATCAATGAACCGACACAAGTATGATAAGGAGAGGGATCATGAGAGTTTTTTTTATGTATGTTTTCCTTACCTGTCTTTCTTTCATGTCTATGGCAACAGGCATAATCCACGCCCAGGAACAGAAAAAACTCATCGGCTCACCGGATGTCATACCACCCGCCACCGAGGCGATGCAGCATGCCGATTTCTGGATATCGAGAATAAATAGCGATCCTGACAGAGTGATTCTGACCCCTCAACAGATCAAAGAGCTTAACAAAAAAAATCTCACACGCCCGCTGGAGGGGACGGATATCAACGGTAATCCGTACTCACTGAAAAACCTTACAGACAGGGGGTACCAGTCCCTCCAGTTCTATCGCATCGATCCGCTTGCCATTCAGTCGGTATCCGGAGACAGCCTCAGAAAGGGGTTACAGAGCGGTATTGATTATGTCACGAAACGCGAGTTATGGGACCGCCGTCAGATACCGTTTTCCGAAACCATGAAACAGGACATTATCGATGCAATGGATGTGAATTCCATCCCTGACAGAGTCAATCCGCATTATGGTATCATTGTCTCTCATGGTCTCGAACGCTCGGTACCATCGCATCTCACCGCATTCGGTTCACAATTCAACTGGCTCGACATGTTCCAGACAGGCTCCCTCGAAACGGGGATGCCTGTGGCAGTTCTCCACCAGTCAAAAAGTGGAGACTGGTATTATGTCAGGTCTGAATTCTCATACGGGTGGATACCTGCCGCTCAGATCGCAGTAGGAACGGAAAAACAGATCAGGCACCTTTCCGAACCCGATAATTTCATCGTCGCACTCGCCCATAAAGTCCCCGTATACTCCGATAAAGAATGTAAAACGTGGCTGACAGACTTCTACCAGGGTGCGAGGCTCAGACTCGAAAAGAAGAATTCTACGGTATACCAGGTCCTTGTCCCGTACAGACGCCCGGACGGCACGCTCGATGCGGTAAACGGCTGGGTCAGGCAGGACGCCGGTGTGAATGTGGGATTTCAGTCCTTCACGCAGCGGAATATCCTCAACACTATTTTCCCGCTCCTCTACCATCCTTATGGCTGGCATGATTCCTTAAACGAACGTGACTGCTGCGGAATCATCAGAACCGTATACAAAACCTTCGGTATATATATGCCGCGTGGAACCATTCATGAGCTTCTCTGCGCCGACCATGTAAACGTTTTTCCAAAAGACACAACCAAAGAGGTGAAGTACCGGTATCTGGACAGCGCCGAATCGGGAATAACCCTGTGCGGTTTCAGCGGACACATCGTGATGTATCTCGGGAAAGTGGACGGCATCCATTACGTTATTCACTCGAACGGTTACAGCTACCATGACCCGGACGGGACAGAAATCCGTGTCGCCAGAGTGAGTGTAACCGATACGGAGCTCGAAGGCGGCGGAAATGTCGAGCATTTTACGGAAATTTCTACGTTCAGACCATGAAAACAGGCATAAGGCATAAGGCACAAGTGAAAAAGACGGGGACAAAGTGACAGAGGGACAGAGACATTTGTGAAAGATGCCAAAACAAGTTCGTCATGACAGTGCTCATGTCACCCTGAACTTGTCTCAGGGTCTTTCTGTCTAATCAATATTGTAGTCATATATAATCTTTTCATACATAAATCCGACATGGGAGAGCACAATGAAAGTAATAAACGCAATTATTGCCGGATGCATTGTTTTTTCGGTTTTTCTGAACGGGCTGTCAAGCGCACAGGTACAGACCAAACTCGTGGGCGCACCGGAAATCGTTCCCCCGGCAACCGAAGCGATGCAGCATCCCGAATTCTGGATTTCACGGATCGATGGAGATCCCGATAAAGTCTTTCTGACACCACTCCAGATCAAAGAGCTCAACCGTAAAAACCATACGAGACCACCGGAGCGGACTGATATAAACGGCGCGAAAAAAACATTTGCGCCCGTGCTTCTGGATGGGAATTTCGCCGGCATATGCTTTAATACGGAAGACCCGCTCGCCATCCGGTCGATAACCGGAGACAGCCTCAGAGTCTGGCTCGGACGCACTCGGAAATACCTGGAAAGCGGGGATTTTTGGGACAGGCGCCAGATACTGTACCCTGCGGCACGGAAACGCGAACTCATCGAGTCGATGGACGAAACGTCGATACCCGCGGTTGTAAAGCCGCAATACGGCATCGTCGTGGTTCATACACTCAACCGCATCGTTCCTACCCATGAAAAAGTATACCGTTCACAGTATGGCTGGCTCGATGGATTCCAGAATGCGGTTTTTGAAACGGGAATGCCGGTAGCCGTTCTGCACCGGACAAAAAACGGCGACTGGTACTATGTAAAATCGGAATATGCTTTCGGATGGGTTCCGGCATCCAGCGTAGCTACCGGAACAGTCGAGGAAATACGCCGTCTATCAGATCCCGACGATTTTATCGTTGCGCTCGCACACACGGTTCCGGTTTACGGCGACAGAGGCTGTAAAACATGGGCAAGGGATTTTTATCAGGGCGTGCGCCTCAGGCTTGTGAAGAAAACCGTGGAAGGTTACGAGATTCTTGTACCGTTCCGCCGCGCGGACGGCACCCTCGAGGCTGTTCCGGGGTGGGTCAAGCCCGATGCGGATGTGAGCGTCGGCTTTCAGCCTTTCACCCAGCGTAATATCATTACAACGATTTTCAAACTCCTCAACCGTCCCTACGGCTGGGGAGGCACCGACCACGAACGTGACTGTGTCGGCACCATACGGTCGGTTTACCGGACATTCGGTATTAATATGTCGCGCATGACCTACTTTGAGCTCTATTTTCCCGACAATGTCATCGTATTTCCCGCGGACACCCCGAAAGAAGTGAAATACCGCTATCTCGACTCGTGCCCGCCGGCAGTCACGGTGTGCGGATTCGACTGGCATGTCGTCATGTATCTCGGTAAAGTGGACGGCGTTCACTACATTATTCATCAGAACGGATACAGCTACCACGACACCGACGGAACCGAAATCCGTGTCGGCAGAGTGAGCGTGAACCATACGGAACTCGAGGGCGGAGCTGACATAAACCGCTGGACAGAACTGGCAGTATTCAAATGATATAAATCTGCCGGTGATTGTTGACAATGAGGCGGTATCGGGGGAACATGAAGATACCGTGTTACCCATAAGAGGGCTGTGAAAAAGTATATTTTTCACGAGCCCCATAACGAAATGTGTTGTTTTGTTGCTGTCAAGGGTATGCAAATCGGCACTTCGTTCAGACCCTTGACAGTTATTGCTCCGGCGAATAAAGAATGATACCGGAAGTAAAAAAAACATGGATTCCCGCTTTCGCGGGAATGACGGCTTGGTGCGCAGTTACACAGATTGTATCGAATCACCTTCATAGGGCTCAATTTCCGAAATATATTTCACCGTTTAAGCGCCGGAGCAATAATATCACCGTAAATGGTGTTTATCACAACGCTTTTGAAAGACTTCATGTTCCGGATGGCTGGTAACATCAGAACCTGAAGAGATAATCGATCTTCACCGTGGCCCTGTTCTCGAGTTGTGCATACTCACGGGATTCGTCCCACAGACCGTTATAAACAAAATAGAGGTCGCTTCCGGGTTTCGGTATGTAGCGAAGCCGGAAATTACAGTGTACTTTGTTTTGTTCGTTATTCCATTGGATATAGGTGCTTGTCGTCAGATTCGGCGATATGTTTATTCTGATTTTAGTGCCGTATTCCCGCGCCAGAAAGCCGCTGTGGTCATTGAACGCGATTTTATTATACGTTCCCTCGGTGGAACACTGGAAGTATCTATGGACATTGAACAATAGTGACGACTGTATCAAGGCACGCCTTCCATCATAATAATCACCCCACTCCATCGTCGTATCGACCGAGAAAAATCTGCTTGTAGTCGTTTTCAGATATGCCTCAAGGTTCCACCACTCGTAGGTGCCTTTCGGAATAGTAACATCGTTAAAAATGTTGAAGTCTTTGTCGAGATATTCATAATGCTCGTCAAGTTTTATCCCCATGGTGTCGTAGTCTGTATTTTCTATTCCGAAAATGGTAAACGAGTTCAGCCGTTCCAATAAAAATCCTTCCTTATCTGTCAAATAATCGAGGTTTACAGGAGTGATGATAATTTTTTTGAAGAACGGAGAGGATGTCCGCGGAGTGAAGCTTACAACCTGTAAAAATTTCCTGATACCATACCGTCTGACAAATCCTACTTCGGGATTGAAATTGTCGCCTACAAACTGAAAATTGGTTTCGCCGTTCATTAAATCGTTCGGAAACCTGAGCGCTATTTTTCCCGCGAAATTATCGCCGGAAAGTCCGGGTGTTACGGTTCCGGCGTACCAGCCACCGAATTCGATGTTTTTATTACGAAGAAATCTTCCCGATCGATAGGTAAAGTCCATTCCATAGGCCTGATTCCGGCAATCGTTCTGTTCAGTGAGATTCGTGGCCATAATTCCCACATACGAGTTTCTGAAGATATCTTTTTTCACCCGAACCACGTCATACCGTGTTGAAGAAAAAGCCTCCATTTTTTCCGTCTGCATGGACAGAATGCCGAGCTCGTATCCACCGGCCTTACCGGTAACTTTTCCCCCGGCAAGAATTGGAACAAGCTTACGGTCGGGTGTCAGGCCGATTCGCCGTGAATAAAATACCTGTGCGAGCTGTTCTCCATTACCGAAATCGAAGATTTCTCCGCCTTCGAGGAAAAAGTTCCTTTTTTCAGGATAATAAAGGTTAAACCGGGTCAGGTTTATCTGTTCCTTGTCGGCTTCGATCTGGGCGAAATCGGTATGTGTCGTTACATCGAAAGTCAGGTTTGAAGTAATACCGTATTTAACATCGAGGCCATACTTGCTGTCATTTTTATCAGGTTCTTCTTCCTGTTTCCCTGTACCGGAGAGAATATACGGCTTGAATTCGAGTTGTCTCCCGCTCTGAACATGTTCGAGTCCAACGAGTTTTCCTTCTCGTGACAATTGTGTCATCCCGTCATTCAGTCGCCAGCTTGTCCAGATATACTGCGTGAAAGCTTCCCTTTGAAGAGCACGGCTGAAGTTGACACCCCATACCTGTTTTTCATCATTCGGGAATCTCAGCGTTTTGAAAGGGATGACTATTTCGGTAGACCAGCCGTTTTCCAGTACTTTTGAGGAAGCGTACCAGACACCATCCCAGTTGGAATTCGTGGTTTTATATCCGGTAACGACCGCATCCGCGATGGCGCCGTTGGCATTCACCCTGAACTCCCAGGCGACCCGCTGACTGTTATAAGTATCGAGCGACACCATGAAATGATCGTCGAAAACAAGCTCGCCATCACGAATCAACTCATGTCGAATGATTTTTTCCGGTTCGGAATCGTAACACATGACACCAATATACAGGTTGTCATGATCATAGAGAATCCGCACCTCCGTTCTTTGAGCCGGTTCTATTCCTTCCACGGGCTCTCTCTGGACAAAATCAGATGTCGGCTCGACAGATTTCCAGGACGGTTCGGTAAGAAGGCCATCGATTTTCAGTGGCTTGCCGACAAAAGAGGCGGTAAGCACTTTTTCTCCGTACAGGTCCCGTGTATAGCTGTTCCCTGTTGTTTCCGCCTCCGCTTTATGTACTGAGCACAGCATTGGAATGAGGCTACAATACAATAATAAAATTATAAAATATCTCATTTCTGTTCCGGTACCATGTCCTTTAACAGTGAACCCAGGATTTCTCATGCCAACATGATAATCAATCAAAATTCTTCACATTCTTATTGATAACGAATATTATTTTCAAACAATTCAACAGCAAGTATTTTCTTCCTGCCAGCAGATGTATTTACTACGTACATGCGTGTTAAACAGTAAAATACTCCGAGTAAAACATATCCATTGAATCAATTCTGCTTTTCTGTGGGGGAATACAGGTTAAAAAAGGGACAAAGTAGCAAAAATGACCGAGGGACAAAGGGAAAAGCGATACAATCGTGCTCAGGAAACGGTTACCGTTGTGCTGAACATGGTGTAGTTATCGCGTTTTGCCACGAGGTAATAGGTGCCCGGCGGAACATCGTTGAACGCATAGCTTCCGTCCGACAGGCTCACCGTATAGAGGTCGACACTTTCATTGGCATTGTAGAGACGGAGAAGAACGCCCCCGAGGGGATTGCCGCTCTGATCACGAACCGTGCCTGAAACGGATGGCGGAACAGCGCCGACCGCCTGCACCCAGTAATAGTATCGGGCACCGACCAGGGGAACACAATCGGCATATTCTCCCGTTCCGGCGGTCACCGAGTCAATGAGCACCGTATAGTGCCCGTCCCATGAATTGAGCGAATCGATTGAAGAAAACCGTGTCAGCGGTACCGGAGCGGTCGGAGTACCTGCCCGTGAGCGGTATATTCTGTACCAGTCCACGTTTCCGCCCGTTTCGGAAGGTGAGAGAGTCCACGTGAGCCTGAGATAGTGGCCGTTGTCGTTCGGTATATCGGAGACCTTCAGCTGCGACGGGGGTTCGAGTGCAGCCGCCGATTTCGCGGCATAGACATAACTACTTGCGGTTTGCCATATCAGCGCGCCATTACCATCGCACAAAGGCGAGGCACTCTGATCGGTGACTTTCCAGGTTACCGTGAGTGACCCCGGGCGACTGTCCGATCCATCATCATGCGAGGATGTCGGCCCGGAGCCGCACGATACGAGCAGAAGAGCGGCGAGGCCGAGAATCGCCGTCAGAAGATCGTATTTATAAGCTTTGAACACTATTCATATCCTTCAATATGCGATACACATCCTAATACGTTCCGAAAAACCCCTGCCACAGACCGTGGTGACAATGCAGTGCCGACATGTGCCGCGATTACGGCCGCCGCACGATTCTGAAACCGACCTGGAAGTCTTTTGTGTCAGTCGGCAAGCTATGACGGTTCTCTGATCGACATTCTTCCGCCCGTGTACCCCAGCTTCCTCCGCGAACAACATGGTTTGATCCATACAGAGGACCGATGGGATTGATTTTGTTTTCGGATGACCCGCCGAAATACTGGCTGTCGTCATAGCTTCCGTACCAGTCATTACACCATTCCCACACATTCCCGTGCATGTCATACAATCCCCATGTATTATAGCTGTCCGAGGCGCTTTTCTGGAGCTGAGCCACAGGATGAGTGGCGGCACTACTATTCACCCAGTACCAGGCGGCTTTCACCAGGTCGCTTTCATAATCACCGACATAGTACTTGGTTGATTTACCGGCACGGCAGGCAAATTCCCACTCGGCTTCAGTCGGTAACCTGAAACCGTTCCTGCTGTAATCGCAGTCATAGGTATGCCAGCCGACTTCGGTATAACACTGCTGCAAACCCATTTTGCTGCTTAAAGAATTACAGAATAACACCGCATCGTTCCATGACACCTGTTCCACAGGCCGAGTATCCCCTTTGAAAAACGAGGGATTGGTACCCACAACGGCTTCGTATTGAACCTGTGTTATCTCTGTCTGGCATATCTCATAATAAACAAGAGTCACTTCATGGGGCGGTGCTTCGTCAGCTTCGGAACCATTCTGTCCCAACCAGAAACTACCGCTTTTTACCTCGATCATGTTGATGCTTGACGCTTTGACTACCGTGGTGTCGGGAAGGCTTTCCCATCCCCTGTTGTCTTTTACCACAAGGGAGAAATAGTAATCACCGGGAACCGGAGGAGTAAAATACGGGTCCTCAACCATGGAATTCGAAAGCGTTACGGCTGTTCCTCCAACCTGTGACCATACATAGGAGGAAATCGAACCATCGCTGTCGCTCGACAGAACGCCCCGGAGCCTGACAGAAGGAAATGCCATATTTGCGCCTGCCACAACAATCGGCTGAACAGACATGATTTTTGCCACCGGAGGTTTGTTGCGGGCATCGTATATCCACCCACAGTAATCGGTGTGTACATCAAATACTTCGGAGGAATCGTTTATGACGACACTATAGTTTACGATCGAACCTGTTTTCCAGGTGTTGCCTTTTGCACCCGCATCAAACTGAACCGTAACAGTTCCGTATGGTATGGGGTCTAATGTGTATTGACCGTACGAGTTGGTTGTGATCGAATTAGCCGACGGTGTACCATCGGAGTTGAGAACACTCACAATTACCTGTGACAACAGCGCTCCCGAAGTTGACGAAACCGTCCCCGAAATAACTCCCGATTTCGACAAATGCATAACCGGCGCGGTAACAACGGCTCCGGCGGTCTGAAGGGTGACCGTCGTTGAAACCGGCGCATACCCGTCATAAAGGGTGACAAGTTTGTAAACGCCGAGGGGAACATCGATAATGGTATACGCTCCGAGCGAATCGGTTATTGCCATATACGAGGTACCGGCAATATATACCAGAATACCCGAATCATTATTCGATCCGACTATATCAGCGGTACCCGACAGAAGCCCTGTGGCAGTGAGTACGACATTGACAACCGTCGGCGCGCCCTGAGCGACCGTGACATTGGCGACCTTGGCGAGATGATCGGAGGCACGGCGGGCAGTAAGAGCATAATCACCGGGCAGGACACTGCTAAATTCATACTTGCCTTCCTTATCGGTCACCGTTGTCATGGCATCCGATTCGGAAAGGGAGATTTTCTCCTGTGGCACATCGGCAGAAACAGACCGTTTCGCCGCGGCAACACGGTATGTCAGTTCATGATCGATTCCCTCAAGGGTGACAATAATTCCGCTGAAATCCTTCCCGCCCTCATAGGTTATCTGTCCTCTGACCGATCCTGCCCGGCTGTTTTCATCGGGCCCGACAGCAGTATTATTCCGTCCGCAGGAAAAAATGATCAGAACGAATACCAGGAGAAACGAGGCAATAAGTATATACGGACGATAATATGTTCGCATTTTAATCCCCCTTGCGATATTCTCATATAAATTCTTCAAATGAAAAACTCTTTCTTGTACATAGTAATAGTAAATATAGGCACAATATTATCATAATAAAAGTATTTTCTGAGTTTTTCCACCATTCCGACTCATTGATATATTTTTTTTCGTAAATACGCACATTCACAAAAGTTATACTATAGTATTCATACTGTAATCATCAATTATTGATTGTCCACCTGAAAAAAAATATATAAAACAAATCCTCATAAAACCCGTGTTCTATAGACTTTCACTATTATCAGCATTATACCTTCAAACGAAATTATTTTCAGTAACGTGAATCACAAAATGTTCAGAATTTTTCCGGATATACCGTCATGAGGGCGGTGAAAAAGTTTTTTAACACGCTCCATGACCAAATGTGTTGTTTTGTGCTGTCAAAGGCATGTAAACACTGGCCATCCCCTATTTTTATCAAGAACTCTTTTTTATAGGTTACTTCCTTTGCATGACCAAAGGAAGCAACCAGGGAAAGGGCACCCCATGAAAAGCCTTTATATCCGTTCACTGCCTGTTTTTCGGGGATGTGTGAACTCACGACCCCCGGTTAACCGGGGATTAGCTCGCCCGGACAGCACCCATTCTTTGCCCGAAAACCGTTTGTGAACGCGGGGCTTTTCAACGGGTTTATAAATTCACAGGCTTAAATGGTCTATATTCTATTTATAATCAATGTATTACAATACAATTCATCGTAGATTCGTGGTGGGCGCCAGTATGTAAACATGTTTCTGAATTATTGCTCCGGCGAATAAAGAATGATACCGGAAGTAAAAAAACATGGATTCCCGCTTTCGCGGGAATGACGGCTTGGTGCGCAGTTACACAGATTGTATCGAATCACCTTTATAGGGCTCAATTTCCGAAATATATTTCA
>JAJFUH010000039.1 GCA_021372535.1 bacterium | reverse complement strand
AATATTGCAGATCGTGCCAGGAGATTGACTCATGCCGATATTGAGCATGAGTTCTGGCATAATGGATATAATGATTTTATAACTAAAATGGTACCAAAACAGCGTCATAATGAGATCAATACTGAAGCTTCTGGCAATACCATCAAGAAGACGAAGTTACTAATTAAAGCAGCTATTAAGAAGGCTGGGGGAAAACCGGCGTTTGCTCAATTACTAGCGACAGAAATACAGCAACGTAGTATAAGTACAATTCCCCAAACTGTTCAGGACATAATTACCCGCGTTGTCCAGTTGGCCGGAGGTTAATATGATAGATCTGTCCTCACTTAACGAAAATCAGCGTGAGGCAGTGTTGTGGGACAAGGGACCTCTCCTTGTACTAGCGGGTCCAGGCTCTGGCAAGACACGGGTTCTTACTTATCGCATTGCCCGAATTCTTGAAGAATCAGAAGGCCAGCACTTCCGAATCCTTGCACTAACTTTTACAAATAAAGCCGCCGCAGAAATGCGCGGAAGAGTTGAAGAACTTGTTCCGAAGGAACTCAGTCGTGTGCGACTGACAACATTTCATTCCTATGCGTCTGAACTTCTTCAGCAGCATGGTATTCATCTCAGTTTCCGTCCGGATTTTCAGATACTTACAAATGATGCCGATAGAGAAGCCTTGCTAGATGATGTTTTAGGGCAGTTAAAAAAGGATATTAACTATTCTCTGCCTAAACACTTCAATGCAGCCCAACTCCTTCCTGCGGTTACGAGACTTTTAGACCGTTGTGTTTCACCTGATCAAGCAGAGGAATTGCTTCAGCAATCCAATGTCAGAAATGCAATTCCATTGGCACAGGTGTATACAGCCTATAGAGATGCCCTTCGCCTAACAAATTCCCTCGATTTCTCTAGTCTTATCGCTGAAACACTCGATCTTCTAATTAAACATCCTTTCCTTGTAAAACATATTCGGAAGGTTTATAAGCATATCCTTGTGGATGAGTTTCAGGATACCAATCATTCACAATACAAGATTCTTTCACTTATTACAAATCCCGATCCTTCCACATTATTTGTCGTGGCGGACGATGATCAGATTATTTATCAATGGAATGGTGCAAGTCCCAAACGAATCCAATCATTACGGGATGACTTCAATGTCACTGAACTACAACTCCCAGAAAATTATCGTTGTCCTCCCCTTGTTATAGAAATGGCTAATGCTTTAATTGAGAAAAATCTCAATCGTTCTGCAGGTAAGAGGCCGTTGAAGGCTGTCAAACAAGGAGTGAGTGAAGATGTTGTTAGAGTTTATAGTTTTGGTAATATTGATGATGAGGCTGAGTGGATAGCCCAAGATATTGCAAAGAGGAAAACTCAAGACCGTAAAAACTGTGCTGTTTTATCACGGACAAAAAAACTTTTAGACTTAATTGGTCACAAACTTGAAGAAGCAGGTGTCCCAATTTACTTCACAGCTCGCAAAGATGAATTCAAGAGTGCTCCCTTGCGAATGTTACATGCAATTCTTCGTCTGGTCAATTCAAAAGAAGATAAACAGTCTCTTGCGCGCTTATCAAAAGCTTTTTTTGAACTTGAAGGGATCAGTATTGAATTATCCCCAGTTCTATCTCGTGCATCAGCGGATGGACAGGATTTGCTACATTCTTGGCTTGAAGAGGTGAAAAGTCGAAAAGAAATTGAAATTAAAACTCGATTTTTGCTTGAAACGGATATCAAACCGTTATTAAATTCGTTAAATTATCGTTTTTTTGCCGAAAAACTACTAAAATGGGCAGAAGAACTGCAAAGTGGAGTACAACAGGCTGAAAAAACTTTCGATGAATTTGAAGAAGAATGCGAAGTTTGGAATCAGATTTTGTCAGAAATAACGAAGAAGTTTGAAGGAGAAGAAATTAGTCTTTACCAATTACTACATGAACTCGATCTTACATCCAAGACGCCGCCAAAACCTCCAAACGCAATTCCTTGTTTTACAATACATGCATCAAAGGGTATGGAGTTTCGACATGTATATCTTATGGGGCTTGTAGAGGACCAACTTCCAAGTTGGGCTGCCGTAAAAAAAGGTGACAATTCCCTTGAAATGCAAGAAGAACGTCGTAATTGTTTCGTGGCAATAACACGAGCCGAAGAGAGTTTAACTTTAACTTTCTCAGAAAAAGTTTTTGGATGGAAAAAACAACCTTCAAGATTCCTTAGCGAAATGGGGATTGAATTGTAAACGGATGATTTCTCAAATAAAAATCGGCATTCTGGATGGAAAATTTATGCCGCTTCCATTCAACTTAGAGCAAAAGGATTATTATATGAAAGGAATAATAGAATTTATTGATTTCAATCAAGCATTGATCGCTGTTCGAACTGAACATGATGAGTTCTCCCTGATAGAGCTTCTCGGCGGCTATTCTCCTGAAATTGGAGATAATCTATCTGGAAATTTGGAAAACCTTGGAGGAGAAACACTGAACAACATTACTCAAAACGAAAAATGGGATGTATTTATCCAAGATGTCCACACGTCAAAGAAAATTGCATCACAAATGATTTATAAACACTGAAAAGAGATTATAGATATTTCGTACTTGTTTTAGACAATGAGAATTACTGTGTTTCCCTTAGTCGTCTTCCACACCGTTCTCTCGAACGCCCTAAACCGATGCAACATCGCAAACCGATACCTATGCCCGGGCAATTTCCCCGTCAACCTCACTAATTGCCCAAACTGTCTCTCCACCCTCTCCAACACCTCACGACAATCACCATACTCCACCGACCTCGTCGTCACATCAAAATGCTCCATCGTAAACACATACAAAAATTTAGTCTGTTTTGAAAGCCTATACTTCCGGTAATTTTTGATCTTCTCATTCAGCGTTTTTTTATCTTGTCGCCCCTGAATATGCAATCGCTCTCACCACATCCCATGCAAAAACCGACTTTGGCGCAGAACCGTAAATGCTCATAAAATATCCAATGGCTATTTTCTCGCTCTCAAGATTTCTCTGTTCAGGCCTCAATCCATAGGCCATTACGACAAGGGCTGCATCGTCATGAGGATTGGTTCTATCCGGATTCCGAAGATAAATTTTCCTGAAGGCAGATTCTACTTTTTTCTCTGTTTCCGGATTGGTTCGTCCGGGCCATCTTCCATTGGCGATCTTTATGACATCTTGCCAGTCGGTGTCAGTCGTCGGTAATTTCCCAAACGCAGTTTTGAAGCTGTTGACCACTCCGGCTCTTTCCCCGGCTCCGAGAATCCGGGTGGTTTGAGTGCCGTAGGTAACAAAATTGGTGATGGCGTATCTGGTCTCCTTACTTGTTTCCACTCCTTTGACAATACTTTCCACAAGAGTCCGGTTATATTTGGCTTCAATTTCTAAGTCTCTTTTCTGGCCGGTTTCACACATGAGTTGGTCAACATCACCGATGGCTGTAATGTCACCGTCAGATAGAATTCGTTTCCATGCGTTTTCGACACCTGAGTCAGGAGCGTCTTTGTCTGAGATATCTTGGGAATCAAAGGGTGGGATTCCCGCTTCATCAGCGGGAACCGTATGCTTTTCGGTTGCCGGTTGCTGCAACATCCAGCCTGGTGCGCTTCCGCTGGGAGTCGTTATACAAACAGCACTTGATCCTGCACCGGAAACCATATAGCCGGTTTCGCAACTTGCCGCGCCGCAGGAGGAATTATAGGTAAGAGCGTGGGAAATATCTGTGGTGATTGGCTCAATCGTGTATTCTCCGGTCATATTCCGAAGAGCAAGATATGTCGTTCCCGGATTGGAATTCCTGACACAGGACGCGGTTTTCCCGGACAGGGTGGCGCGGATACCATGAACGGAAGCATCATTACATGATACCATGAAATTATCCGGATTGGTCACTCTGAAAGCTCCTTGATCATAGGTAAGACTTTCGGCAGTCGAACCGTCAAGGATTGTCATGTCAACGACAGTAGTGCCATAGGTGACAGCGGAAACCGTGATGTTGGAATCGGCGGTAAAACTCGCAGTCGCGGAAACAGGAGAAAAGGTCAACAGCAGGGCGAGGGTTATGATCGATGTTCTATGCTTAGTCATATAACGCATACGTTATATCAATTATCCAACTGGACCCACGCGGTACCGTTGCATCCGTAAAAATGATTATCATCGCTGTCAAAATAAATCCCGCCTGCCACATCGGTATCGCAGGTTGCCGTACTTGTCGGCCTGGTTTTAATGACCCCTGCAACATCCAATGCCGTTGTTGGGGAAAAAGTCCCAATGCCGACATTGCGGGAAGATTTCAACACCAGTATGGGTGTCTTCGTTGTTCCGTCATACTGGTCAAAAACAAAGTCACGATAACTTCCTGTTCCTCTTTTTTGAATCCTGATGCCGAATTGTGTTTCCGAAGCATAACCATTATTGTAAATGTCAATGAATTCCCGATCTGGGTTTTCTCCTCTTACTAAAGCGATAGTAGCTTCAGAAGATGATGCTGAACCAAGAACTCCCGGCGGAGACAATAATTCCAATATCGTATAGACTCGACTATAATTTCTGAGTATTTGAAAATCAGTTGAACCTCTATAGAAAGAATTTTTTGCGGAATTTTCTCCCGATTCATAAAAGCTGATTCCATTTGAAGTATAAATATTTCCGACAACCTGCAATTGCGCCAATGATGGATTTGTCGTGCCGATACCGACTTTCCCCTGTTGATTTACCACCATTTTCGTGCCCGAATCATTTTTTAATTGGAGAATATCTCCGGTTGAACCTGGATTCACCTGCTGGACGATAAGAGCGGCATTTGCATCGGATATATTTCTGTCTATCACCGTCCCTGTGGAAAGTGGTCTGATTCTTGAATAATTTGGAGAAGCGTCATTCAACAATGCTCCTCCGCCGGAGGCAACTCTGAAATTCAATGCCTTGACTGCGCCATTCACCTCAAGAGATTGAGACGGATTTTCTGTCCCGATTCCCACTTTCCCGTCATTATTGACTAAAAACTGGGTAGCCGCGGAGGAGCCAATAACAAATCCCGGTTCGGCAACGCCACCGGAACTGACTGATACAAGGCCCCAGGGCGAGGTGGTGCCAATTCCTAACCGGTTATTTGTGGAATCGACAAAAAGCGTGTTCGTGTCAACCGTAAGGTCTCCTGCTGCGGTCAGGTTATTCGTGCTTATGTTTTCCCCGATAGTGGTGCTTGAATACGCTATGGCTGCCGTCCCTACAATAATGATTACGACGCAGGAAAATACGGTAATGGCGTGGTGGAGAAGCCATTTGATAGATTGAAAAGTTTGTTTTTGCATATTGGTTAATGTTAATTGATGATCGTCACTTTATGACCGGTAGGGCTGAACCAGACCGGTTTCTCAAACTCCTTGAACTGGTGGAGCGGAGCGAACCGGTAGCGGTACTCAGGAAGTTTCTTGGCCATTCGCAAAAGCTGGCCGAATTCTTTCTCTACTCTTGCTATCATCTGCCGGTATCCGTGATACTCCACGGGCCGTGTGGTTACATCGAAGTTTTCCGTCGTGAACACATACAGGAACTTAGTCTGTTTGGATAATCCGTACTTCCGAAAATTCGTTATCTTTTCGTTCAGCCGGATTTTTTCGTTGAATATTGCCTTCGGTGTCCTTGTTCGCTCAAACTCTACGAGAAAGTCGAACTCCCTTTCAGTGATCTTGTGCCGATACCGAATAATCGCGTCCGGCTTATATCCGTCAAAAGAACTCGCTGTAGAAGGATATGCTATCAGTATATCATACTCGTCCTGGAATGCGTAGTACAGTCCACACAGCGAGTCGATCAACCCGAACTGGTGCGGGAAGTTTCGCACCGACTTCTCGCCTACAGGCGTGTATCGCTCATAGCCCAGGGCTTGAGCGCCCTCTTTCGTCACCTGCCAGAAGGTATGGCGGTATTTTTCGTGGCGCAGGTAGCCGTATTGCCTGACCGGAAGGATCAGCCCGGCCTTTTCGAGGTGGTGGATGTGACGGCCTGTGCCGACGAGGCAGGAATCCTTGGTCGTTCCTCCACTCTCGAAGGCGAGATTATAGATTGTGGCAAACTTGAGGTCGTAGATGGCCTTGAGGAGCCTTTGTTTGGCGTCGGGATTTTGCGGCATTTTTTTATTTTATTACGTGCAATCTTGTCCTGAAAGGACAGCCCGGTCTCTCATGAAAAGCGGTCATTTTAATATTAGCGTTCTGAGAGAGTGGGCTGTCCTTTTTGCCGGAGGTAAAAGGACATAGATTGCACACTATGATAACGCCGTAAAAATCGGCGTGAAATTATTAGAGGAAGAGGTCAGAATATATCGCGGAAAGTATCGGCCGGGATGTCTATACCGATAGTATAGCAGACACGAAAAAGAGGGTCAATTGCGGAAATTCTCTGGCAGTTCTCTGGCAGGTAAAGTGTAAAAATACGGGAAAATGAGGTGTAATCCGGAAAATTCTCTTAAGCGTATCTTATTGTAATTACGACAGATTGTTGATTATCAATAATTAACGATAATAGGTCTGGCGGGCTTAGAAGGCAGTTGCTCTATCCGACTGAGCTATTGGCGCACCTCATTGCGGCAGAAAAGGTTATGAAGATGTTTTTTATTCTTTTTTGTGCTTCGGACAAATCTGGGACAAATCATTGTAAAAGCTGCAAATACCGTTGCGTTGTCGATAAATTTGAATGACCCAGAAGAGCCATTATCTCGTACAGCGGTCTTCCCTCTTTCGACAGCTTGGACGCAAACCGGTGCCGGAGGTTGTGCCAGCCCCAGTTTTTCTGTTTCAGCTTCCGGACATACTTTTCAAGAAATCTCGGATGGGCTGTCCAGCGCTGATGAAAGGGTTTGAATCTCCCGAACAGGCCGGTGTCGAACGGTACCTTGCGGGGCACCAGGTTTGAGTTCCTGCTTTTTCTCGTTTAAAAAACGACATACCCTTCATAGGTGTCTTTACGGTCCAAAGCAAGAGCCTCGTTTATCCTCGCCCCGGTCTCCATGACAAATCGCACCAGAAGGCTCTCGTCTCTGTCGCAGAGGTGTAACACCGCTTCTATATCCTCATCGGTAGAAATATACTTAATTTTAAAATCCTCCGCAAATTTTTTTATCCCGACCACGGGATTCCGGACAGGAAGCTCATGGATGATGATGTCGTAATTGAACATCGCCTTGAGGCAGGTCAGGCAGTTGTTTACCCGGTAATTCGCCTTGTCTATTTGATTAATTATTGTGCATATCTGATAATATTATTATTGAAAAAAGGGAACTGTCAAAAACCCCCCTTTTTCAATGTGCCGTCTGACTACAATAACGTTGAAAAGTCTCGACCTCACTCCCCAATCGTTACGGCGCGGCCCTAGGTCGTTCCTCCGCCTGTTCTGAAAAACCACACGAGTGTCGCCATCTGTTTCGATAGCGCAAACAGGAAAAAGTAAAGCGCCGCGTCTTACGGCTGGCTTGTGCCCATAGCTCCGTAAGTAGCCAGATTTTTATATTGTAGCATATTTTTGTTGAGGTTGGATGTGTTATTAAAATTTGAGATGTTATATATGATAAAAAAATGTATTGGAGAAGATTTGAAAGTATGTATATTTCAAGTGCAGTTATGTTAAAAAAGAGTATTCTAAACAGTGGTGGAAAGGAAATAAGAAGTACTGTTGATTAATGTATAGGAAATGATATTGAATTGGGATCATATCTAGACTGTATAAGATTCCAACAAAATTAGTGATAGTGAAAATACAACAAATTGAAATTAATAATAATACACGAATTTTTAAGTTTTTTCATTTGGATCATATATATCTCAAATAGCTATATATAAGTCCTTAGCCTAGAAACCATATAATCCCGAGTTCGACACCGGGGGAAAAATGGCTGACCAGAACATCGGCACTGGCCATCAAGAAGTTAAAGGCGACTTCGCCGCAGACTCCGAGTTTCTGCAAGGCCTCTCTGAGCGGGAACTTTGCGAGCTCGTGCTGATCCCACTACTGCAAGCCATGGGATTTACGGACATTCGGTACCTGCACGGTCGGGACGAACTTGGTAAGGACATCGTATTCCAGTATCACTCTCCGCTTGAAGGAACAAGACACTACTGCGCTGTTGTCAAGATGAATCGTCTTTCCGGGTCGGTTACTAGTTCACAGTCAATTGGATCTCTGTACTTCCAGATCCGGCAAGCAATGAAGACTCCCTTTCGCGACCCCTTTGACGGTAAGGAACTGCATATCACCAAGGTTTTTGTCTTCACGCCGCACGATATTTCCCAAGCCTGCATCAGGAGTATTAGTGGTGAGATGGGAGACACCCCGCAGGATTCGATCAATTTCGTGGATGGTCCCAAACTGATTTCCATGCTGAACGAGTACGCACCGGGACTTTTTCGCACCATGCCTGCTCCCGACTCGCGGTACCTGTACCTCATCTGCCAACGGTTTCTTGGAACTAAAACCCTATCTCTGCTTGGTGGGGAACAAACGCTACGCTTGGACCAGGTGTATACTGGTGGCGATGTCGTGCCCACCAATGCCGAAGACGCCCGACTGCTCAATTTTGCCAACCCGATACCCGATTCGGCGACTCAGTCACTTCCTGACGTGATGGAACATCACACCCGTCTGGTCGTGATCGCAGACGTTGGTTCCGGCAAGACAACGTTGTTGCAGAGACTAGTGCTGGCAATAGGCGGTGCCGTTGCGGACCCTCTTCCCGTACGCCTCCGTATGTGTATGCCCATCTTCATGCCAATGTCCTCTTTGCCACCATCTGCTTTTGCTTCATATGAGAGTCTCGTGAACGCTATAGATGAACATGTTGAACACGAAGTCGGACGCGAATACCTTCGGCGACACCCAGCAATGTCACTACTTCTGCTCCTTGATGGATTCGACGAGATCAATCTGCACGGTCTCAGGGACATGGACTATACGACCGTGGCGAAGTACCTGACAAATCTGAGTCAACGCTATACTGCAGGTGTGGTCGTTACTTCACGTCCTTCACGTGTTCCGCAATTAGGCTCCTCGTTCAGGTACTTCCGCCTATGCCCATTCACTGACACGCAAATACGCGAGTTCATTACCAAGTGGTTTCCTGACTCAGAAGCGCGAAGGGAAGAAGTTGCCCGCAAGATCCTTGACACCCCAGACCTAGGGGCATTCTGCCGGACTCCACTTATGCTCACAATCTACGTCATCCTTGCTCGACGTTTTGGAACGAGCGAACTTCCAACAACTCGGAGTGCCGTCTACGACCGTATACTTGATCTGTTGTTGGGTAAGTGGGACACAATAAGAGGCGTTGTCAATCAGTTCAGCGTAGAATTGAAGACGCATGTTCTTGAAGTTCTCGCTTACGATAATATGGTAAAGAACCGTCGGTGGTTCCATCTCTCTGACTTCTCAGCCAGCGTCGAGAAGGTGTTAGAACGGCGTCGCGACCAGAAGCATTACTCCTTTGGGGGGAGTGAGACCATTCGTGAAATACTGGATGAGGTGTACTTCAGGAGTTCGCTCCTTCGACAACCGGAGAAAGATGTTTTTGAATTCGTTCATCATTCATTTCAGGAATTCTTTGCCGCAAAGCGGTTGGTTAGGTTGGGCGGGATGTTTACCCATGTTATCTTTCTAGATGACTGGTGGCGGAATTCTCTGCGGTTCTATTTCGGTCTTATCGGGACAATGGACGGCTTCTCGTGGCCATCTCGCATGACCAGAAAAACCCGGATCGGGCTGACTCTTCTTGAGTATCTAGCCGAGGCCGAGTATACGCTTCGTGACACGCGTCAGGCAATCTATAAGGTATTCTGCCATGATATTCTCTACGGTAAAGACGTCACTGAAGCCGAACTCGCCGTTTGCATGCGGGTTGGAGACGAAATCATCGACTCGCTGTACAACGTTGTTTCCAGCAAAGGTTTTCACGGTAACTTGATGAACTTCTTTCGGGTTCTCCTTACACTCAACTCGGATCGCTCGCAATCCATATTGTTTAGCAGTGGCGCTCTTCTATCAAATTTTGAACCAATCCCCTTATTAAATGCCTTAGAGAAACTCGCCTCTTTTGCGCATGAATATGAAGGAAGCAAACTCCTTGCTGCTGGAGTGAAGGCGTTGGCCACCAAGGAGGATACGATCAAAAGAAGTTTTGCCACGGTCAATAGTGAACTAACAATGGTTTACCTCGCAAACAGGCTATCCAATTTGCAAAAGCTTGTGCACGAGAACTTGAGAGCCCACCACACGGGCATCTTACCACAGGTGGAACAACTGATAGGGTTGATGGAGAAGCTGCGGAAGAGACTTGGGTTGGGGCAGCATGAATAAAAATCAGACAGTCGAAAAACACCTCCGAACGTACAGTGTCCCGCTACGCGGTCAACTGCCGGTCAAGGCGATCGTTAATTATAATTCAATCCATCCATCCCACAGAAAATCAATCTCCTTTGGCTTCACCACAGGTTCCGCCTGATACGGTTGAATCTGCGGTCCCGGAAACGTCAGCACCTTATGCGGCTTTTTCCCAATGCCGATATATGCTTCAAAAGGTTTCAATTTCTGGATTTCCTGGGGATTGATGCCGATTTCCCGGGCCATCAGTTCAGCATCCTCGGCTCCGCAATTGAGCGCTACCTTCACATGGCAGTTAGAAAGTATCATTGATGAGAGCTTACCGTCTACCTGCTTGAGCGAATGCCCGGCAAAATCGTGAGCAAGAATATCGGCACCTATACCTTGAAAGCCATTAAAGAAGACTACCGGATACAAAAAAGCCGGTTTGACATCGACAAGGAGCAGGAACGCTGGAATAACGCTGCGTGTGAGGCTCAAAAACGGCTCTCTCAAGCGCGTGAGCGCGACGACTATGGTATATTCAGGCGGAACATGCTGGAAACCTTTAGGAAGGGCCTGTCTGAGAAGAAATTCCAGAGGATAGAAAGCGAGGTGAGAGAAGAGGTTGCCGAAAAATACGGTGAGAACAATCCCATGCATGAAAAACTCGCAGAAATAGCCCTTAATAACAAACTGGCGAAACTGGCCGCTATTCCATCCCTTGAAGCATGGAGCAAGTCCGACGCCGATGTCGGCGCGCCGACACGAAAGAAATATATTAACATAGCTAATTACATTATTATGGTTCTCTTCCGAAAAAGCTGGTATGAAAATTCACTTATAATGGGTGGTTTGAGAAAAAGCTCTTAAATCACCCTTGTTGTGAAATTTGTTAACTTATTGTCTGTCAAGCCCATACAAGTCAGCCTTCGGCTAAGGCTTGACAGACGTTAATCCATGCGTTGTGCTATAAGTCATACGATGTAATCTTTAATATACTTTGATCTGTCAAGTGTCGGCCATTAGCCGACTTGTCCTGTCCTTGACAGCCATATTACAATAATATTTCATAACAGAGTGGATTAAGATTCTCTCCTCTTTATCCACAACTAATTGAATAATCATTTATGAAAATCTTGACCAGCCAAATTGGAGATGATCCTCTTTTCATAAAACACAGTTGCACACTCCCGGATTCAATGACGGATCAACCTCATGCCATATATCGGTCTCTTCAAGACAAAGTCCGATGGGTAGATCCGGTCTGATATGCTTGGCTTTACCTGCAAGAAAGCGGTACATGCCGATCCTGAATTCAGGATTATAGCGACGGCGTCCATCGCCTTTGGAAGTGCGTCCTGACATGTGGTTAGAAATAGGATTGTGGTGCCCGAGACGTTGTATCATCAACCGGTGAGCGTGAGAATAACTGCATATCCCCCCGATTGTCAAACGGGTTAGAGGAATTTCTATCAGCAGACGCTCAAGAAAATCACCGTACAATTTTTTCCAGTTGGAGACGGGAATGACCGGCATAAGCACTACGCGGATGGGATATCCGGCATCGGCGCATAATTTCATCGCCCGGATGCGTGCATCGACGGGTGGTGTATTTGGCTCAAACAGGGAGGCGATTTCCGGCGGATTGACACTCCAACTGAGAATCGTGTGACCTTCATGATCGAGCGATAGAAGGGAATCGACGACAGCCGATTTTGTGAGGACGATGTTACGGGCATAGGGATGCCAGGCAAAAAACGGAATCAGCGACCGCATGTATCCGGTGATAGGCTCCAGGGCCAGACCATCCTGTAATTTGCCGTGATAGAATGAGATGGGAACGACGGTTCTACGGGCCTGTTTGTCGATTTCATCGATAATGTCCGTGAGATTGACATAGATTTTTACCGCCGGCGAATACCAAACTCCCGGCGTTCCCGCAAGATAGCAATAGGTGCATCCATACGGGCAAAAACCGAATACTGAATAGTGCCAGTAATTCGGGCAGGTATTCCCCGATTCATTCGACAACCTCACCGGGCTTTTCATCACGCCGAGTACCAGCGTCTTTTTCCCTTGCACATGGCGTCTGAATGCATTTTTTGGATTATCTATATTAATACGATTATGGGGTGTATCGAGAAACTCATCTATTGTTACCTCAGGGAATAGAGAACAAATATGGCGGACTATACTCCGCCTTTCGGGTGTGTCGGTGCTGCCTTTGGCGAGAATAATGCGCTCAGGTGAGAAATCAAGGGAAATGGGACCGTGTAATTGATAGTCATATATATTCCCGAAAGACTTATTACCCGGTTGAAAGAGATCGAGCTGTTGTTCAAACATGTTGGTTAATCCCGGGTATCAATGGATGAATTGTGTATATACTATTATACAACAATGGACGCATTGTCAAGTATAATATTTTACTCTGCTCTAAATTTTAATGATGAAATCGGGCAAAATCCGGGACAAGAAAAAGTAAAAACCCGTGAAAAAAGGAGAGGTTTTCTCCGGTTTCTTCCACGGGTTATATACTTGTTATTCTTGCAAATAGCCTGTTTATAATGATTTTGCGATAATCTGCCCGGCGATATGAGAAGGCAGTTGCTCTATCCTGCTGAGCTATTGGCGCACCTCATTGCGGCAGAAGAGGTTATGAGGATATTTTTCGTTTTTCAATTTTCTCTGGCAAATCTCTGGCAAATTTTAAAGAGGATAGTGTTTGACTATCCCCTATGGCAACAAGGCCAAATATCTTTGTGTTGTAATTAAAGAGCTGTGGCCCAGCAGCATCATTATCTCAAAAATTGGCACTCCATTTTTAAATAATTTTGAAACGTACCGATGCCGGAGCGAATGCCAGTTCCAAGATTTCTGCCCAAGTTTATGGACATACTTCTCAAGAAATCTCGGCTCCTTTTTCCAGCGTATATTGAAAGGCTTGAATTTTCTTAACCGGCTGGTGTCATAAGGAACCTTGCGCGGTATCCAGCTTTCATACTGGCTTTTGCGGGTATAAAGAACCACAAAGCCATCGTGTATATCCTCCGGCAATAAATTCAGGGCCTCGCCGATTCTGGCGCCGGTTTCCATTACCAAATGAATTAAAGCAGCCTCCTGCCTGTCGCACAGGGCAAGAACAGCTTTAATATCTTCATCGGAAGGAATATACTTAATTTTTCTGTCTTCGGCAAAAGATTTTATGCCAACCACCGGATTTTTTAATGTCAAGCTCGTGTATCTTAATGCCATGATTAAAAAGGGCTTTAAGGATGGTCAGGGCCACATTTACACTTCTGTTTCCCCTGCCGTGCTTTTCATATACTCTGGATAAATCAAGCAGAAACCGGCTCACCTAGCTCCTTGATATTTCGGAAGCATAAACATCACCGGAAAAAGCAATAAACAGCTTGAAAAATCTCATTGTGGATTGATAATAACGGTCGCTGTTCCTGATTTTAACAACATCCAGCCGGTCATTCATCAGCGCAAGAAGTTTCATATCCTTCCTGGGATTCTTCAGTTCTTTCTCAATTTTAAGGACTTTGGCTTTCTCGGCCATGAAGTCCGGCAATTCCGTGCCTTGCCGTTTCATCAGCCGTGCTGTCAGGTAGACATAAACTTCCGCGTATTCCCCGGGCATGGGCGCGCGCATCGAGGCGGTCATGAGATACGCGGCCACTTCCGCGTCTCCGACTTTGGGTGCATCCGGATTGGAAATTCCGGCAAGGCCGTAAATGAGCCGTTCGTGCCTGATTTCTTCTAAGAGCCAGTCCGGGATCATGTCGGCCCAGCTTGCGTCGCCGACAACCAATCTGTTTTTGGTCATATTATTTCCTTGGTGACGGTCGTGTTAGATGAGAGCCAAACCGTCTTCTTGACTTCTCTCTCATAGCCAGGCAGAGGTCTGTTGCCTCCTGTCAATGGTGTGGGCAGATTGCTTTAGCGCAAAGCTGTCCATCGCCTTTACAGGAAAGGCGGGTTCCCTTGCTACAATGGAAGAGGAAGGCAGAAACGGTTGGGATTAGATAGCAAGGCAGCGTTTGATGAGGTCGATGTCGCGGGCGGGTTTCGGAGTCCAGTTCATTTCGCAGTCAATTTCGAGGCCGTGAATCCGGATAGACTTCAATTCGGCAAAGCTTATGTATCCCCACTCGGCCATTTCATAATCGCTATTGAGGATAGCGAATCCAAAGAACAGGTCATCGCCATCATACTCGGTAATGAACCAGTCACATGCGCCGATGAAAAAATGGAGATGTATAATCTTCTCCTCTGCTGGTATGTGTTCGGTCTCATACAGCCGTGGAATTCGGTCAAGTTGTTGTTTTGTCGGTGTGTTCCATAATGTTCACTTTTTGCGCAAAAAAGTATTGCATTTTTAAAAGAGCATGTATTTATTATATCATCATATCACATATTTCCCTGTGCGCCAAAAACCTGTGAAAAACGGCAATAAAAAATCCCTGAAAAAACAGGGATTTTGAGGGGCGGATTTGAGTGCGTCAGAAACAGTTGTTTTTGGCGAAGTTATTATTAATTCTATTAGTTTTGACTATAAGATATTGACATCATAAGTTGAACCGTGGTCAAACTGATGTTTTTATAACTATAAGGAGTATTATAAAGAAACAATATATCACTCCGCCAACAAATTTATAGCCGACCTAATGACTTGCAATCAAAATATTTATGCCTAATTGTGTGTTGAGTTGTTCTATTGCAACTTCGCGGCTAAAGTGTGTTATAAAAAAACCATATAATTATTGTTATCTGAAAGAAAGACAATGAATACAATCCAGCAAAGAAAGAACACGGAAGCGACAATTGAGCGTATCAAGACAAGTTTCTCGTCTGTCTACCTGACCCTTATCAGCGTCATTCAAGCTGGGGTTCTCGGATATTTCATCTTTTTATTGGACAAACAGATAGGGAATATTGTTTTCAAAGATATAATACCTCTGATCACTACGTTCATCATGATTGTTACTACGTGGAATGAATATATGATGGGCTCCACTGTGCTGAGATGGATCCCTTCCCTGAAAGACTCATTTATTCCCTTCCTCCTCGGAATCTCCGAGTTATTTGTTATTCGATCTGTATTCTCTCCTGCCTTTTTTTGGTTCTACTCGTTAGGTGTTTTCTGTTTGTTCGGCTACATAGCATTTTTAAACATGTTCTACTCTGCACGCAAGCACCCCGAGAATGTGGACGTTTTTGCCGTCCTCGGTTGTCTACCTTTACTTGCCGAGGCATGGACATTGGGTGGGGCGGCAATCTTCTTTTGTCTTGGGTTCCTCCTTGGTCAGCGCTCGTCATGTATAATTTCTTACTATATGAGCGTGTTGGGGGCTTTTTTATTCTTTTCTGGCTTTCTCATTCGAGGAGTGGTGTACTGGAAGAGAATAACACTGATGCCAGCAGATAACACCGTGCTTCCAGTCGACCCGGCTACGCCGGGCGATTGAAGTATTCGTTAAATTATTATTTTCACCAATTCTCCTCCCGGTATCACCCATACTGCGTTCTTATAACTCCTATATTGGTATAAAATCAAAAACCTATATCTATACCCAGGTAACTTTCCCGCCAACCTCAAAAGCTGCCCGAACTGCTTCTCCACCCTCTCCATCACCGGCCTGCAATCCTCATACTCAACCGGCCTCTTCGTCACATCAAAATTCTCCGTCGTGAACACATACAGAATCTTCGTTTGCTTCGACAGCCCGAATTTCCTAAAATTCTTAACCTTCTCGCTTACCCGTATCTTCTCCTCCATGATTTCCTTCGGTGTCCGCGTCCTTTCGAATTCCAGGATGAAATCGTATTCCCTACCATTGAGCTTGTGACGGTACTTCACTACCGCATCCGGCTTGTACCCATCCAGCGAATCAGCAGTGGATGGATAAGTTATCGCTATGTCGTATTCGTCCCGAAACGGGTAGTACAGCCCGCACAGCGCATCGACCAGCCCGAACTGGTGCGGAAAATTCCGCACCGATTTCTCGCCGACAGGCGTATACCGCTCATAGCCCAGGGCTTGAGCGCCGTCTTTCGTCACCTGCCAGAAGGTATGGCGGTATTTTTCATGGCGCAGGTAGCCGTATTGCCTGACCGGAAGAATCAGCCCGGCCTTTTCGAGCTGGCGGATATGACGGCCTGTGCCGACAAGGCAGGAGTCCTTGGTCGTTCCCCTGCTCTCGAAGGCGAGATTGTAGATGGTGGCGAACTTGAGGTCGTAGATTGCCTTCAAGAGCCAGAGTTTGGCGTCGGGATTTCGCGGCATTTATTATTTTATTGCGTGCAATCTTGTCCTGAAAGGACAGCCCGGTCTCTCATGAAAAGCGATTTGGCTATTATTAGCGTTCTGAGAGAGTGGGCTGTCCTTTTTGCCGGAGGTAAAAGGGCATAGATTGCACACTATGATAACGCCGTAAAAATCGGCGTGAAATTATTGCGAGCGGAAACCGGATGGTATCGGGGGAACTATCGGTTGGGAATTGCATATCGATAGCATAGCAGATAGTATGAAACGGGTCAATTCTCGCTAAAGAATGGCCAAAGAGCGGTCAGTTACGTGCAAGTCTTCATTTTCTGATATAATCTTCATTGCTCTTCAAACAAGCATTTCTTATATTGGATTTCCCTAAAGAATCATCTGTTTTACTTGTGAGATATTATACTACATGGAGAACCCCATGGATAATCGGCGAGTCAGTGTAACCAGATAAACATGATCTCATTCATGTTTCATACATGACGTTTGGCAACGACAATGGCCCGGTAAAAGCATTTCGTGTCAGAAGCGTACCGAACAGGTATGCGCACCTGTCAATGGCCGGTCGAAATCAGTCCAACTGCCATCCGTTCCTTTATCTACGCACCTCAGTCCCGATGTACGTGTGGCATGGTTGTACGTCCGTCAACTGATGTGCCTGTGTGAAATCATACCTATTTGGAGAAATACATTGACAATCCGAGAATCTATCGCCTCAGATCTGCACGACGTTCTTCACGTCGAAACACTGGCATTCGGCCTCGAAAAAGGACCGGTGATCGCCAAACTGGTCAACGATCTGCTCGTCGATCCGACCGCCCGTCCCCTCATCTCGCTTCTCGCGATCGATAACGGTAAGCCGGTCGGGCATATCCTTTTCACCAGGGTCGCCATCGATGGTGCACCCGAAATCACCGGATCGATCCTCGCCCCGCTTGCCATCGTCCCCGAAGCACAGTCCAAAGGCATTGGCGGTCTCCTCATTGCCAAAGGGCTGGACATGCTGAAAGAGGCGGGTGCCGATATCGTCTTCGTCCTCGGCCATCCCACCTATTATCCGCGCTCCGGGTTCCATACGGTCGGCTCGCTGGGCTTCGAAGCCCCCTATCCCATTCCATCCGAATACGCTGATGCATGGATGGTTCAGGCGCTGCGTCCCGGTATTCTAGGCGCAGTTGCCGGTAAAGTCCTGATTGCCGACGCGCTCGATCACCCGGAACACTGGGTGGAATAAAGAGTTTGATATTCTCATAGTGTTACGAAAAAACGCCTGCTCCCATGCAGGCGTTTTTTATTCCAGGTATGTCTGTTGTAAGCTTTCCACGGTCTGGTGAGGTGACACTCACATGAATTCGCCATAATTTACCTGCTCTACCTCGGATTACATCCCCATCGGACACTACCCGTTTTTTACCGCAATTACATCATACATTGTCCTACCCTACAACAATTTTTTATATCGTATAACCTGCGGCTAACAAGCAGTTTACCTGTAAGATGTGTTGTCATGGGTCAGCTTCGATATTTCGGGTCAATTGCGGAATTTCTCTGGCAGTTCTCTGGCAGGTAAAGAGTAAAAACTCGGAGAAACGAGATACTATTCGGATTTTTTCTACAAACGTATCTTATTGTAATTACGACAGATTATTGATTATCAGCAATTTACGATAATCTGCCTGTCGATATGAGAAGGCAGTTGCTCTATCCTGCTGAGCTATTGGCGCACTTTGTTGCTGCAGAATGAATTGCGGATGTATTTTAATACTTCCTGCCCGTTTTGTAGCAGCTTTAACCGGATTTATCAAGGCAATAGCAGTAAATATCACTGCGTCGCCGATAAATTGGAATGCCCAAAAGAGCCATTATCCCGTGAAGAGGTCTGCCCTCCCTTGACAATTAAAGGCGAACCTGCCCCATAGTAGAAATATACCTTATTTTGACTTCTTCCATAAACTTTTCTATTCCGCATACATGGTCTTCGGTCATTATACCCTTTTCTGAAACGTACTTTTTCAGCGTTTTAACGCAAACGTGTATATTCGCCCAATCCATGAAAATCGGCGTTCTTTTATAATTTTTATGAATTAATCGGGCTAAAACGTAAAAAAAAGTATTGACAAAAGATACAAGCAGGGTTATTTTATCGAACAAATGACCAATTTGTTTGAATGGTTTAAAGGACATTACAATGGCATCAAACGAATATCAGGATATGAGAGACCAGATCATCGAGGCGGCGCGCGAGGTATTCGCGAAATACGGCTACCGAAAAACGACAATCGAAGATATCGCTTCATCGGTCTACAAGGCAAAAAGCTCTGTTTACCACTATTTCAGCGGGAAAGACGATATTTTCCGGGCGGTTATCGAAAAAGAAGCTTCCCATATGTTACAGTCTCTTCGTGAAGCGGTCGATGCCGAGCAATCTCCCGTTATGAAATTCAGGACCTGTTTCAGATTCCTGTGCGAAAAAATAGAGGAAACCTCGAATTACTATCGTTTTCTCAAGGATGAATGGTTCCATATCTTCGATTTCACAACCGAGGTGAGGATTAAAAACGAACAGCATCTCGCGGACATGTTTATATCAATATTTAACGAGGGGAATCGTACGGGTGTTTTTGCAATTGATAATCCTAAGAGTAAGGCGAAAGCGATACAGATTGCCTTATTTGGTTTTATAATGCCATTTGGCAGTTTCACGGGGACAGGGCGTGCGGTTCTGGACAGCATAGATCCGTTTCTGGACATTGCGCTGCATGGGATCATGTCGAAACAGGAAATTTCACGGTAATATAAATCGAGTTTTTTTTTACCCGGAAATCGAACGTTTTAACAAATAATTCTATTGTACTATTCGAACGTTGTTTTACCGTTATTTACTTCCCGAGGGCGGCCAGGAACCGCGGGAAAAGGATAAACTGCAAATCAGAAATCGTGAGGAGATCATATGAAAAGGACAGCTGCACGGTTACTTCTTTCGGCTTTGACGGTTTTTGCTGCTGGCTGCGGCAAGGAAAATGTCGAAACCCTGAGCATGGACAGTCTGCATGAAGAAAACGGTGTTCCGGTCAGGGTGGAACCTGTCGTTTTGAAGCAGTTGGGAAGAGAGTATACATTCAATGAAATACTGACCGGAGCCGAGGAAACCGATGCCACCTCTCTTGTGGAGGATAAAGTCGAATCCGTAAAGTTCAAGGTCGGCGATCATGTCGCCAAAGATCAGATCGTGATCACCTTCCCGACCGATAATCCCCAGGCACGGTATCATCAGGCAAGCGTCGCGATGGAATTCGCAAAGACCACACTCAGCCGTATCGAAAAGCTCTATGCCGAGGGAGGTATCTCCCTCCAGGAACTGGACAACACGAGAACCCAGTTCAAGGTTGCCGAGGCAAACTGGTATGCGGTCCGTCAGACAGTCATGGTCAAAGCGCCTATCGACGGCGTCATCACCAGGATCAATGTACGCGAATCAGACAACGTCAAAGCAGGCGACAAACTTTTCACGGTTTCCAGAACGCACAGGTTGAAAGCCGAGGTGTGGGCCGGTGAAGACCAGATCGGCGGCATTTCGAAAGGTCAGGCGGCATCTGCGGTCTGGCGCGACAGGAAAATAGAAGGACGGGTCGTTCAGGTCGATCAGTCGCTCGATGAAAAGCGCCAGGCGTTCAGAGTTGTAATTGAGTTCGATAATCCCGGACAGCAGGTCATGAACGGAGTTAACGCCGATATCACCATCGGCGCAGGCAACGACAAGCCCTCGATCATCGTTGCGCGGAGCAATCTCCGGAGGGACGGGGATACATGGTATGTTTATGTAGCCGTGGACAGCCTTGCGGTGAGGCGCGAAGTTCTTGTCGGAAGACACTACGATGTCGATGTGGAAATTCTTCAGGGGCTGAATCCCGGCGATATGCTTATAACCAAAGGGCTGGAATTGCTTGCGGACAGGAAAAAAATCCGCATCATCACTGACTGATACATATGAATTAACCCGGCAGATATAATAAAGATTTCAGAGTACGTCGTAACAGTATTGAAAGGAAAACTCGATGTTTCTTTCCGATATATCCATTAAACGCCCCATCATGATGAGCATGATACTGCTTGTGTTCGTATTTTTCGGGGTATTGTCCTATAAAAACCTGAACCTCGAGCTGACGCCCGAGATAGCCATGCCGATCATCACGGTGCAAACGGTGTACCCGGGTGCCGGCCCGCAGGAAGTCGAGGTTCAGGTATCAAAAAAAATCGAGGACGCAATATCGTCCGTAAGCGAAATCGACTTCACTCAATCTTATTCCATGGAAAATGTTTCGTACATATTGATCAACTTTGACCTGAACAAGGATGTGTATATCGCGCTGCAGGAGGTCAAGGACAAGGTCGACGGAATTCTGAACGATCTTCCCACTGATGCAGAGATACCCCTCGTCCAGCGCTACGATCCGACGGTGCTGCCGGTAGTGGATATTATCCTCTCCGGTCCCGTTCCCATAATCGATCTTTACGATCTTGCCGACAAGGATCTTAAAAGCCGGTTCGCCCAGATCAGCGGCGTGGCAACCGTCAACCTTACCGGCGGACAGGAACGCGAAATCACCGTGACAGCGGACAGCAAGACTGTTCTTCAGCAATCGGTCACGCTCCAGCAGATTGCGGGCGTGCTCGCAGCCCAGAACATCGACATGCCCGGCGGAAACATCGAGCGCCGCAACCGGGAGTATTCGGTCCGGCTCAAGGGCGAATTCGGGGACATAGAGACCATACGGAACATCGAGATACCCACATCCCATGGGATTAAGAAGCTCGGTGACATTACTAATATCAGCGACACCGGAGCAGAGGTACGCGAACGCACGACCTTTTACGACAGGATCGCGGGGCGCGGCGATGACAATGTCATCCAGCTGAGCATCATGAAAAGCTCGGGAAGCAACGCTGTCCGTATTTATGACGCCATCATCGAGGCGCTTCCGGGAATCGAAAAAACTCTGCCCGAAGGGTGCAGGCTCAATATTGTCAACGAAAGCTCGACATTCACCCGTGGAGCGGTGAGCGATACGGTCTCGAACATACTTGCCGGTATCATTCTGACAGCCTTTCTAATCTTGTTATTTCTCCACGATTACAAGTCGACGATCATCGTGGCGCTTTCCATGCCGATGTCTATTATTTCGACGTTTCTTTTCATGAGAATATCGGGATTCACGCTGAACATCATGAGTCTTATGGGTCTCTCCACCGCGGTGGGCGTCCTCGTCACAAATTCCATTGTTGTGCTCGAGAATATCTTCCGGCATAAGTCTCTCGGGCATGACAGAATCGAGAGTGCCTCGAAGGGTACATCAGAGATCGCCATCGCAGTTCTTGCATCCACGCTGACGAATCTGATTGTGTTTCTTCCAATTGCGACCATACCGGGGATCGCGGGCCGGCTTTTCAAGCAGTTCAGCCTCACTGTCGTGTTCGCGACGATATTCTCGCTGATCATGTCCTTCACGCTGACTCCCATGCTCGCGTCGCTCATCCTCCCGGATCACGACACCAAAAAACATCCTATCGGGAAATGGCTCGAAGGTGTCTTCCGGTCGTGGGAAAATGTTTATCGTGCTATCCTTTCGTGGGTGTTTAAAAGCAGGTTACGCGGACTTATAATAGTCGTGATAACCGTCGCGCTGCTCGCATTCAGCCTGAAAGCCGCAAAGACCATCAGCATCAGTTTCGTTCCACCGATGGACGAGGGCAGGATCAGCATCATGGTGGAACTACCGAGCGGTTCCACGCTCGATGAAACCGCCCGGGTCATGGAGACAATCGGCGAACGTGTCCATCATCATCCGGAAGTATCGCATACATGGACAACGCTCGGAACTCAGGGGGAAACGAACACAGGAATCAATCTCGCTGCCATGAATGTGAAGCTTGTCGGCCAGACCATGCGGAAAATCTCAACCCAGAGCCTTGTCGGAATTATGACACGCGAGCTGATGGATATTCCGAATGCGGATATTCGGGTCTCCTCGGTTTTTTCGATAACAAGCGGCAGGCAGGACCTCGAGTTCGATCTGCTGGGAAATGATATCGATTCCCTGATGATTGTCAGCGACAAACTGGCAGACAGTTACAGGAAAATACCCGGACTGATCAATCTCACCACAAGCTCGCGGTCGGGAAAACCGGAAATATCCATTGCCCCCTACCGCGAGAAACTTGCCGATGCCGGTTTGACCACAACCGATATCGCACTGGCGGTCAGAGGCGGAATCGACGGGCTCGTATACACCCACTACAAAGATCGCGGAGAGGAATATGATATTCGTGTCAAGATGAGCAGGGAGACGGTGGACAGTCCCGAAAAGATCGGAAACATGCCCATAATCGGACATTCGGGAACATACCGGCTTTCCCAGCTCGCCGATATAACTTTTTCCGAGGGATATGACAAGATCATGCACAAAAACCGATCCAAGGAAATCAAGTTCGGTGTCGATATCGCCGGAGGTTACGCCATGGGCGACATCAAAAACGAAATCCAGCGGGTCACGGAAGCACAACAGTTGCCGCCCGGATATGAACTGGACTGGGGATTAATAGTAAAAGAGATGGATAAAACAACTCGTGGAATCGCCATGGCTTTCATTATCGCTGTCGTTCTGACCTATATGCTTCTCGCTGCGATCCTCGAGAATATGACCCAGCCGGCGATTATTCTTCTGACGGTTCCCCTGGGAATGATCGGCGTCATCTGGAGCATCGTGCTCACAGGGATTTCCATGAATATCATATCCATGCTCTCGATTGTCATGCTCATCGGAATCGTGGTCAACAATGCCATTCTCCAGCTCGATTACACCAATACCCTCGTGCGGGAGCGGAACATGAGCATCGGCGCCGCCCTGCTGGAAGCCTGCCCGACCAAGCTCAAACCGATTCTCATGTCCAATATCGCCATTATTCTCGGCATGCTGCCGATGGCTCTCGGCATAGGCTCATCGGGCAAGGAGATGCGGCAGCCGATGGGCGTCGTGTCGATCGGGGGACTGATTGTCTCGACCATGTTGTCGTTGTTTTTCATCCCTGTGGTGTACAACATGATATCACGAAAAAAGCGGATTAAACCATAAAGGTACATATAATAATCGGGAGCGATGTAATGAAAAAAAATATACTATTTCTGGTGCTCATGCTCGTGACTACGGGGCGGGTGGTCATGGCTGAAACCTACAGCCTGGAGGGCTATCTCGAAGCGGTCAGGAACCATAACAAGGACCTGAAGCTGGCAGCAAAAGACAGGGAGATGGCGACATTCGAGAAAAAGGAAGCTGTATCGGCCGCCCTGCCAAAAGTGGGAATCGAAACGGGGTACAATTACAACTTTACCGATTACTATATGTATTTCGACAAGTCCGCGCTGATGCCCGATGCATCGGGAGTCGCCAAGGCGCCCTTCAAAAGAGACAACGAGTACAGCGCCTCGGTCGCTCTGCAGCAGACCTTGTACAGTCCCATAGTGGGAAAGGCGATAGAAGCGGCTGACCAGTACCGGAATGTGACCGATTTCGTGTATGAAGCCTCCATTCAGAATGTGATGGCCGGGGCGAAAAAGCTGTTCTACCAGTGTCTCCTCATCGAAAAAGTCGTGGAAGTATCGCGGGCTTCGGAGATAAACGCCCACGATAACTATAGCGATATGAAGCTCAAATACGATAACGGGCAGGTTTCGCAGCTGGAGCTCCTTCTGGCCGAGACCCGCTGGAGAAACGCTGTCCCCGAAACCCTGAAAGCCGAGCGCAACCTGAGTCTCGCCCTTTATACACTCAAAAACCTCGCGGGAATAGACCTCGACCGGGAGATCGATCTCGCCGGCAAACTTGATGAGATTCCGGAACTGCCCGACAGTGTCACCGTCGATGCCGTGGTGGGTACACGGCCCGATTTTCAGGCGCTCGTATGGGAGGGACGGCTCCGCAAGACCGCGATGAACGCAGCCCACGATGCCTACAAGCCGACATTGACGGGCACGATTGCCTATACCTATTCGGGACAGTCCAACGAATTCAAGCTCGCCGAGGAAAATAAGTTCCTGTTCGCCGGGGTCAAGCTCTCGGTTCCGCTGTACACCGGCGGGGCAATCGACGCTAATGTTCAGAAAGCACGGGTGGAGCTTGACAAAACCACCGTAAAGATGGAAAAAACCCGTGAAACCATATCGATCGACCTGAAAAATATCTACCTGCGCATGCGGGAAGCGAAACTGCGGATGGAATCCGCCGAAGTAACCCGAAGCACGGCGGAAAAGGCGTTCATCATAGCGGAAACGACAACCCGTGAAGGACTGACGACTCAACTGCAGCTCAAGGACGCCCGTTTCGGTTTCGACCAGGCGGTCATCGGTTACTATGCAGCAGTGTACGATTACATGGCGGCATATTCAGACTGGGAGCTGACGGTCGGACGAATCGATACTGTCCGGTAACCGTCGGCAGCACCGGTCGCATTGTATGGTGAAACTGCCATACGAATGCTTGAATCATAAGAAAACGGAGACGAAAAGAACTTAATTTTTTGCGTAAAATCGAACATTCGTATAATATGTACGAATAGTCTATTCTCTCTATATACGTTTTTAGGGAAAGGAGGTGACAACATGCTGGAAGTCGAAGAAAAAGGGTGGTTCAAACGAAATCTCTTCAGAAACTGCCTCGCTGCGGGTATGCTTTCCGGCGGCCTGGCAGGCGGATTTGTCGGTAAAAGTTCCGGGGATGTTCTGTTCGCTACAATTATAGGTGTTTTTGGCGGATTCTTTATCGGTTTTCTTGTCGCCATGTTCATGAACGATTGACAGCATATAACCATACCGTCGGAGAAACGTGGTTCGTCGCCACTTTATGAAGGGAGGTGATGTGAATTACCAGTGAACGTGAAAATGGTTATGGCTGAACAGCGCTGTCCGGTAAAAGCCCTATTTACCAAATATTTCAAACTTTTATTACAATTTTAACCGGACACTGCTGATGGCTGAATAAAAAATTATTTCATTCTAAAGGAGTCGATCATGAAAAAGTTATTTTTTGTCGCACTGGTTGCCCTTACCCTTGTTCCGGCTGTGTATGCGCAGGACACAATCGGCATCGGTTGGGATAACGGGTACAGTATCAAGTTTCCCGCCGCCCCCGTATGTATTCAATTGACCGGAAAATTCGACAGCATTATTCCCGAAAACGACGACCTCGACACGGAAACAGACGCCGAGGTCGCGGTTTATGTCATGTATCCGGTCATGAAATACGACAAATCCAATTTCAATGCATTCGGAGGATTCGGCCTGATTCCCACGAACAAAACGACGACGGTCGGCTTAAAGTCCTACGACAAAGAGCTGGACTTCACAGTCAGGCTGGGCATCGAACCGGAAACGATGGTAACCGACCATATTGGCATTTCCGCGAAAGCCGGCCTCCAGATATATATGGATCAAGGCTATGACGGCATCGACGATTCGGGCTCGACCGATCTCGGTGCTTGGGGAAGCGTCGGCGTTCACTGGTATTTCTGATCAATTAATCTTAAGACGGCGCCTGCGGTCTGCGGATTCCACATTCCGCAGGCGCCCTGAAAATGGTTAAAAGAATTATGAATATGAAAAAAAATATACGGCGTCCGATAGGCTATATCATGGCAATAATCTATCTGTTTCGGGCTCATCCCACTGCAACAAGTTTTTGTATCGGAACGGTTGTTGTCCTGTTCGGCGAGACGATACGGTTTGTCAGCGCCGGAACGCTGAAAAAATACAAGGGGGTCGTTTCCCGTAACGGCATTTATGCGTTTTCCCGGAATCCCCTGTATATCGGTTCTTTTCTCCTGGGGGCAGGTTTCTGTATCATCGGTCGCGATGTTCTATTTTCCGTTTTGTTTGTGCTTGTTTTCATTCCGGTCTATCGCAGTGTCATCAAACGGGAGGAGGCGTTTCTTCTCAGTAATTATGGAGATGTATACCTCGATTATTTCCGGACGGTACCGCGTATTTTCCCGAAAAGAATCGATTTTCGGCTCATTCTGAGAGAAATGTCAAGCGCGAAATCATTCAATAACAAAGAGGGAAAAACCCTTGTCGGTATTGTATCGGTTCTCGTCTTTCTGATTGTGAAAACGATTTTCGGTCACGGTTTGCCGGGCTGATCCGGCAACACACTTAATGAGGACAAGATGAATTATTCCCGGGCCGGTATAATCCGCACCAGAATCAATCGTAGACTATCGACAGGATGGTTAACAAGCGCACTACAAACGGATGCAGTCGTGTCGCGGTGTACTGGCCGCATTTTAATTTCCCGGAGCGGGCAATAATGAAAAATCCCCTGAAAATTCTGCAAATCATCGTGCAGAACAAATTACGAAGCGGCGGGGCTATCCAGATGTTTCACCTCGCAAAGGAATTAAGCAGGAGGGGACATCGTGTGTGCGCCGTTTACAATAAAAAGGGGCTTATCGAAGAGGATTTCACCGTGTTCGATAATACGGGCATCGATCTTCGTTTCCTTGAGATGGGCAGGCTCGCTCCCACAACCCGGTCACTTTCCGCCGTTCTTTCGCTTCGGCGGCTTATCCGTGAATATGATTTTGATATTATTCATGCACACAAAGGAAACGCAGTCGATCTCGTTGTATGCGCCACTCTGGGAATGAACATGCCCATTGTCACCAACCGAGGTGTAAACATACCCCTGCATTTCTTTCAAAGTCTGAAATACCGGACACATAAAGTGAAAAAAATAATTGCCGTGTCTCAGGCAGTCAAAGAAGTCATGGTAAAAACCGGGCATATTTCTCTCGATAAAATAGCTGTCATATATGGCAGCGTCGACACCGATCGTTTCAATCCCGAAATATCCTCGTCACTCCGTGACGAACTCGCGCTTGACAACGATATCAGAATCATCGGATTTGTCGGAAATTCCCATCCCCGTAAAGGTCTTCGATATCTTCTCCGGTCATTCGAGAATCTCTGCCGAACATATGAAAATGTTGCACTGGTTCTTCTCGGCGTTTCTGAAAAAGATTTCATGAAGTATGAAACAGAAATTACCCGGAGAAACCGTGTTTTCCCGGTGGGTTTCAGGAAAGACGTCCCAAACTGTATGGCGTCGTTCGATGTATATGTTTTCCCGGGGATACGGGATGAAGGTCTGACCGGATCGCTCAGGGAAGCGGCTTGTATGGGGCTGCCCGTGATTACAACGGACGTTGCGGGTAACGGGGAACTGATCGTCGACGGGTATAACGGTCTTGTTATCCCGCCGGGAGATACCGATGCATTGACTGCGGCGCTCTCGTATATGCTTGAGAACCATGATGACGCGCGGACATTCGGTCAACGGGCGAGGGAATTCATCGTGACACACATGAGCAATTCAATCAGGGTCGATGCCGTAGAAAGCATCTATTATAACGTATTGCATTCTTAATTGAAAAGCACTGCCATGCAATCACTGAAGTTATATCTGCAATCGATCGATAAACCGAAGTTCCTGATAATCCGTCTGAAACCGATAGGCGATACTGTCCTGTTGTCACCCGTTTTCAGAAACATCAAGCGGTTATATCCGGATGCGATAATTGATATCATAATATATCCCGATGTATACGACATCATTAAAAACGATCCGAATTTACATAAAATAATTGTTTTAAAAAGAACTTTCTTCGACAAGATGTTTTTTTATACCAAATCCTTTTTCTCAAGATATAATGTCATTATCGATTACATCAACAATCCGACTTCATTCATGATTGCATTATCGACACGGTCCAAAGTAAGAATTGGAAACAACAAGAAGAGAAACTTCTTCTACGATTACCGTCTTCAGGATAAGAGCGCAACATACAGCGCCATACGATGCCTTAAGAAACTCGATATTATCGGGCTTGACTCGTTCGATGATTATTTCCCGGAAATTACGATTTCAAACGATGATCTGAAAGCAGCCGATACGTTTTATACCTCAATCGATAATCGTCGAAAATATATCGGAATATTCGCGTCCGCAAAATATCCTTCAAAAAAATATCCGGCTCACTTTTTTTCGGAGCTCGCCAGTTTGCTTGCGGAGTCAACATCATATAATATCCTGTTTCTGTTCGGAAAAGGTGATTACCCGACATATTATTCAGTTAAAAACTGTACTCAGTATGTCAACAGAATATTTTACCGTGAGCCGACCACCCGTCTGGGTGAACTGGGCGCGCTGCTGTCCGGAATTTCTTTTCTCATAACCGGGGATACCGGTCCCAAACATATTGCCACCGCACTGAATATTCCCACACTCACCGTGTTCGGCGCATCGGATGAAAAAAAATGGAATCCTCCCGATCTTCGTCGTTTTCCGGTAATCCGAAAGAAACTGTCATGCGCTCCCTGTAATAAAAATCATTGCCCTTATGCGACAACCTCCTGTATGAACGAACTATTGCCCCACGAAATATTCAAGGCATGCATGTCTTCGCTGTCGGAGCTCGATCTGCTGTGACCGAAAAATCCGGTTATTATATCATATATTGGCGCTTTGACAGCATCGATGGGGGGATTGGATGAATCCTCTCGCCCGAAAAAGAAAATCCCATGCAGTGTATTGGGGAACTGACACGAAAACGATTCGGGGATGGATGAAATTATCACGCGATGAAGTGATTTTACTGTCCGGGCTTAATCACGAGCTTCGCTTTCCTACTTCCGGAAAAGATCGGTCTGCTCGGGCAGAAGACCGGTATTTTTGGCAGAGGGATGAAGAATATTCCGGATACTTCCGGAAATCCACTCCGGGAAAATCACCCTCGTTCCGCTGACCTGAACTCCGGGTATGCGCGCAAGGCGTTCTCGTTTCGACTTTGACCGAATCGTCACCCTGCACATGTTTTTCCCGATTTTGATGAATTCCGAACCTGACAATTTATTCCTCCCGTATCATAAAATAACGCCGATTCACCATGAGGTCAAATGTAAATATCATGCGAGCCTTGTCTTTCATGATATTGGAGCATAAGCTTCTGTAAACATTCACCGTTTTCCATACCTTTATTTTTCCATAGTACAGTATCGCCGATACCTGTGGTGGTTCATGAATAAAAAAATTACCGGAGTTTCATCCTGTTTTTTTATATATTGAAAGCAACAACCCACTTTCATACAACGATACAGGAGGCGACGTCATGAATTGGAGTATTTCGAGACGGACATTTCTCGCGGGTTCGGCTGCGGTCGGCCTGGGCGCTGTTCAGGGAAACATGCCATCTCTTTGTCACGCGGAGGATGCGGCATTCAACAACAATCCCCTTTTCGGCCGTAACGATCCCTCAAAATACATGTCGGCACAATTCCCCCATGGCGGCGCCGGAACGGTCAGTTATATGGAGCTGACACCCCGTGACAAGTTCAAGACGCAGTTCCTGTTCCTGCACCGCGGCGTCCTCATGCCCAAAAGCGGGCTCGGCGAACACGTGCACCGTAGAATGGAGGAGATGTACATTATCCTGGATGGCTGCGCACAATACACGGTCAACGGCAGAACCGCCGCGATTCCCGCACCGGGGATGGCGCCCTGCCAGATGGGATCGTCACACGGCATCTATAACCACACCGACAAACCGGTGGAGTTCATGAATATCGGCGTCAGTTATGAAAACCGTACCTACGATGCCCTCGATTTTGCCAAGCAGAACGATCTCGCCGATGCAATCGTGGAATCGCCGCCGCCGTTCATCTGGACTGTGCTCGACAAGCGGCTTCTCGACCGGGTTCCAAGCTTCTACAACGGCAAAGGGGATATGTACCGGCGGGTTGTCATGCCGACCGAATGCTTCAGAACAAAATGGGGATTTGTCAACCACTACCTCCTCCCGCCGGGAAACTCGGTCGGATATCACCGCCACGAGGTCATGGAAGAGGTCTATTACATCCTGTCGGGCGAGGGACGGATGACTGTCGACGATGCCACATACAATGTCAAAGCCGGGGATGCCGCAACATGTCTCCTCCATGGGGCTCATGGTCTTTATAACAATTCCGGTAAAGACATGGAACTTCTCAGTATTGCGGTGCCGCTGGAAAAAGGGAAATATGACGGAACCCCGCTCGGTGATGATCTCACAAAACGGTAATTTTCCCCCGCTTGTTAAGTATTCTTCTTAAAGTACGGAACAATAGAGCGGATGTATCGTCTTATAGAGTGACCAGCGTTTTAAAAAACCTCATCGGAGCATGATTTGTTTTTACTCCGATAGTAATGATGGTTAATTCTGGTGACTGCAATAAGTTTATCTGAAAACGATTGGGGATAATCATGGTCAGCCGCAGAGATTTTCTTAAAACAGCTTCAGCAGTGAGCGGTCTTGGATTAACCGGTACTCTCTATGCTCTCGATTCACGGTATCAGGATTCGAGCGGTTTTTTCGGGGTTCATCCCTTCATTGAATCTCATCCGGAAGCGGTGTTCATCATGAAGACCACTGTCGATACCAAAACAAACTCGGATGCAAAACGTCTTGCCGGTGTCGATTTCGGAAGGAGTGTGTTAATCCCTAAAAGCGAAAGTGACGGCGGAATCCCTCTGACATACAATATTCCCATAAAGCCCAATCTCACCTGCAGAGGCAAGTGGATGAAAGGCTACACGACCGAAGGAACAATGGGCGTTGTGACCGACTCCTTTTTTGTCGAGGGTATTATCGAGAGCATGAAGGAGCTCGGCTTTTCGGGTAGTCAGTTTTTTATCCGGGAAGTCAACTGTTTCGAGGATTTTGCCGAAGGCGGCTACATCGATCTGGGCAAACGCACGGGCGCAGAAGTAAGGGACCTTGAGGCAAAAGTCGGCGAAATCAGCGCCAACAACCTCCAGTGGATGGATGTTCCGGAAGGGGTTTGGTTCACGAGGATACCCTATCTCTGGCCGATCAACGCTCCCGATTCGTTCCTCATCAACGTCGCGAAATTCAAGGCGCATGGCATGGGTCTTACCCTGTGCGCTAAAAATCTCCAGGGAACCATTGCTCACAATTACCAGGAGCACTGCACATCATTCGGTTCCAGCATGGACATGAGCAGCAGCCACAGGAATCCAAACGCGCAGACCGACATCAGAAACAATTATAACCGTCATGTCGCGGACGGTATTCCGCGGTGGGACAAGCCGGGGAACTCCACAAACGCCGGCCTCGGGATGGAGACATGGGCGAGCCGCTGTCTCGACAACAATTCGGTCACCAAACCGGGCATCCATATCATCGAGGGTATTTACGGCCGTGACGGTAACTTCGTGGAAGGCCCGAATCCCCAGGGGCTGGCAACCGATTACATGACCAACATCGTCATTTTCGGTAAAAATCCCTTTTACACGGATATTATCGGCCACTGGCTCGGAGGACATGAACCGGGCAATTTCGGCCTCTTCCACATGGCGATCGAACGCGGTCTTGCCGAGGTGCTCGATCCGATGCGGATTCCCGTCTATGAGTGGACTCCGGACGGCTCGGCAAAACTCACTCCGCTGACCGACTTCGAGCGTACCCCGCTCCTTACATATTATATTCAGCGCGATTACAACGGCCAGACCGAACCCCAGTGGCACCTTGTCAACGAGCCGTACGATTATGGCACGATAACGGATGTAAAAACCCCCGGAAAACCCGAAGTGTTCATTCTCGGCCAGAACTATCCGAACCCGTTCAATCCGAACACATCCATCGAGTTTGTTCTGCCCTCAAACGGATATGCCCGTCTCGAGATTTACAATACTTCAGGGCAGCTTGTGGATGTTCTCGCGAACGGTTACTATCAAGCCGGCTCGCACATGTCGGTCTGGAATACAGGCAACTACTCGTCGGGAACCTATTTTTACCGGCTGCTTTTCGGGGGATTTTCCGAAACGAAGCGGATGGTGCTGTTGAAGTAATCCCGGAGGTCAACTGCTCCCGGCATAGGGCCGGCAGCAGTTGACCTTATTTTTTGCACTTTAACAGTTGTTTACTTGGATAAGTTTTCATATATTTTGTATAATTATTCGTTATATTTACAGCAGGAAGGATGAGATAATGTTCAGTCGCAGAGATTTTATTAAAACAGCCTCGGCAGTCGGAGGAATTGGTCTTACCGGAACTGTCAGCACACTCGCAAAACGCTCTCAGGATTCAGCGGGTTTCTTCGGATTGCACCCTTTCGTCGAAAACCATCCTGAAGCGGTGTTCATTATGCGGACAGATGTGGATGTAAAGACCAACTCTGAAGCAAAACTGAAAGTCGGTCTTGATTTCGGCCGAAGCGTTATCGTTCCGAAGGCGGAAGAGGACGGCGGGATTCCGCTGACCCATAAAATAGCAATCAAGCCAAACCTGACATGCAGTTCCACCTCCAACAAGAATTATACGCTTGAATACGGAATGGGAATTATTACCGACCCCTATTTTGTCGAAGGTGTCATCGAGAGCATGAAAGAACTCGGTTTCTCGGGAAGCCAGTTTTACATGCGCGAGGCAAACTGCCCAGAAGATTTCGGGCCCCGGGGCTTCACGGCGATGGCAGAACGCACCGGCGCCGATCTTCTGGGAGGCGTGAGTTCATCGAGTTCGGCCGATTACCTTCAGTGGGTCGATACTCCCGAAGGTATGGCTTTCAGGAAAATACCCTATATCTGGCCGATAAACGCGCCCGACACATGGCTCCTCAATATCTCAAAATTCAAATCCCACGGCATGGGGCTGACTCTCGCCGCCAAGAACAATCAGGGAAGTATTGCACTCGGGTACTGCGGGTTCTGCGGTGCCATGAGCGGGCTTTTGCAACTGACCCACAAAAACCCGAATGCCAAGTCCGACATCACCGCAAGCTTCGAACGTCACCTTGCGGACGGCATCCCGCGCTGGGACAGACCGGGTACGACATGGAACAGCGGTCTCGGCATGGAAGTATGGGTTCAGCGTACGGTCGACAACCATTCGGTGACCAATACGGGATTGTGCATTATCGAGGGTATCTATGGCCGCGACGGCAACGGATTCCTGCTCGGCCCGAATCCGGAGGGGAACGAAAACAATCCAAACGGCGAGGCATGGGATTATATGACCAACGTCATCATTTTCGGAAAAAATCCCTTTTACACGGATATCATCGGCCACTGGCTCGGAGGTCACGAAGCCGGAAATATGGGACTTTTCCACATAGCCATGGAGCGCGGCCTTTCCGAAACGATCAATCCCCATGCCATCCCGGTCTATGAGTGGAAAAACGGGGAAGCGGTACTGACACCTCTGACCGATTTCGAACGGACGCCACTTAAAACGTACTACCTCCCGAGGGATTACAACGGCCAGGACGAACCGTACTATCATTTACTGAACGAGCCCTATGATTACGGCACGATTACAAGTGTCAAGGAGCAGACAAAACCCGAGGCGTTCGTTCTCAGCCAGAATTACCCGAATCCGTTCAATCCGAATACATCGATCGAGTTCTCGCTTCCGACCTACGGATACACCCGTCTCGAAATCTACAGCGCTTCGGGACAGCTCGTGGATGTGCTTGTGGACGGTTACCGTTCCGCCGGTTCGCACATGGCGGTGTGGAATACCTCCAGGCGGGCATCGGGAACATATTTATACCGTCTCACGTTCGGTGGCTTCTCCGAAACGAAGCGGATGGTATTGCTGAAGTAGATTTTATTACCCGGATATCTTTTCCGGAGCGCGGCATCTTCCATCGGGAGGATGCCGTGCTGAGTTACGGGAATTTCGTTTGACCGATCATCGATTCGCCCGTGTGAATCCCGGCAAAGAGAGAATCTCTGGTATAAACTATAATTCATACAGCTTTGCATAGTTGCGTTCAATGAAGTAATAAGAGTGTGCAATAGACCCTGAAATAAATTCAGGGTGACATGAGCGCCGTTATGCTGAACGTGTTTCAGCATCTTTTTTAAAAGCGTTGTGATAAACACCATATTATGTGATATACGCTGTCAAGGGTCGGCACGAAGTGCCGATTTACATGCCCTTGACAGCAACAAAACAACACATTTCGTCCCGGGGCTCGTGAAAAATATGCTTTTTCACAGCCCTCTTTGAGTCACAACGGTTAACAATGTTATCTGTTCGAATACAACTCAATCGGCGATTTATCTGCAAAAGGAGTTTTTCCATGAAGTCAGTAGCACAATGGGTGGTTCTGCTTTTTATGGGGGCTTGTTTTACCGGGTATTCCGGCGCACAGACATGGACATCGTACACAGCCGCCAACAGCGGCCTCGCCGCTAACGAGGTCCGGGCTATAGGCATCGATGCCACCAATGCCCGGTGGTTCGGCACCGTGAACGGTCTTTGCCGTTTCGACGGTTTAACATGGACGACATATACGGTCGATTTAAAGCTGGCCCATAACACCGTCAACGTAATCGCCGACGAGGTAACCTCGCACGGCCCCGAAATCTGGGTCGGAACCAACGGCGGCGTTTCGGTCATGGGTGTGGAGAAACCTGACGCCATAACTGTCGCGACACCCTATACCCCTGAGAACACGGGGCTTGCATCGCTGACAGTCTACTCGGCCGCTGTCGATACCGGCCACGTGAAATGGTTCGGCACCGACAAGGGCGTATCCACGTTCTCCGGCCAGGAATGGGCGACCCACACGGTCGAGGACATGCTCTCGAACAACACCGTCCTCTCCATAGCCGCTGCCGAGGACGGCTGGATATATCTCGGAACCAAGGGCGGCGGCGTGTCGCGCGTGGATGGTATCACCGCAGCATCGCCGTACGATATCGCCTGGAGCGGAATACCGTCCGACACAGTCTATGTCGCATACATCGCGATGAACGGCGACCAGTGGTTCGGCACCGACAAGGGCGTGTCGCGTCACCAGGGGCATGAGACAAAGAAGGACTGGACGACCTATTCCACCGAAGACGGCCTCGCCGACAATGTCGTCAAAGCCATCTCACAGGACAGGGACGGCGTCATGTGGTTCGGCACGATCAACGGAGTATCGCGGTTTGACGGCACGAGCTGGAAAACCTACACAGTCGCGGACGGCCTCGCATCGAACAAAGTGAACGCCATCGCGCTCGATCCTGACGGCGCCCTCTGGTTCGCTACGGATGGCGGCGTGTCGCGGTTCGGCGGCACCATATCGGCGGTCGATACACCGGATGAGCTTCCCACGCTCATCACCATCACCGGCGTGTATCCGAACCCGTTCAATCCCTCGACGACCATCGGCTTCACCCTGCCAGCACAGGGATATGTGACTGTCGACATCCGCAATCTCGCAGGCCAGAAAGTCCGGACGCTCGTCGCTCAAAGCATGAACGCCGGCGCGCACTCCACGGTCTGGGACGGGAAAGACGAAAGTGGCGCTGTGTCGGCTTCCGGTGTGTATATCGTCAGCATAAAGGCAGGAGCGATCACCGCATCGCAGCGTATGACACTCGTGCGGTAACAACACCGTAATAACGATCTGTCGGAAGAAAAAACAAAGCCCGTACGGCAAACTGCTGTGCGGGTTTTTTAATGCACCCCGCCACACTGCACCAACTCACCCCTTTGATTCCCCTCTCTAACCTTTAGAGAGGGGACACAGGAGTGATCCCCGAATTATTGCTCTGCGTGTATTTCCCCTTATGCCTTATGCCTTGTGCCTTGTGCGGATCAAATGAACTACCCCGCAGCAGAGCTGCGAGGTATCAAACTCTCACCCAAGGCCATCAAGAAATGAGAGTTGTGCATCATAGATTTGTTTGTACTGTTTACCTTGTTTTTCAACATAGTTGCGTATCACTTCTTCATTGC
>JAJFUH010000038.1 GCA_021372535.1 bacterium | reverse complement strand
TCCCCTCTCTTGAGGCAAGAGAGGGGATTGAGGGGTGAGTTCGGGTTGAGAAAAGGGGCAATAACCAAATCAAAAACAATACACATGCCGGTAAAAGCCCTATTTACAAGATTTTTCGAATATTTATTACAATTTTAACCGGACACTACTGGGATTCCCGATTGAAGATTCGGGAATGACGGCGTTACGGGAACTCACAATACGAATTTCCACATCGCAGTGTCTTAATTCCGGATTATAAAGCATTGCAGAGACATACGATAGGAGGCAGGGGCTTTTACACCGGGAACCGTAGATGCATTTTCAGATAAATCCGGGTTACATACATCTTTAATCTTTTTGAAAAGGAGACAGTATCCGTGACACGAACCATCAACAGACGACGAGCCCTTGCGGCAGGAGCAGCCACGGTGGGCATGGCGACCGCGCTTACGGGCAGGAACGCCGAAGCAGGCCCTCTCCCCGATGTCTGGGGCCAGGATTTCCTCATGCAGTGGAGCCCGCCGAATGATGTCAAACGCGACCTCACTCCCGGCAAGTCCCATGTCCGGCTGAGCTGCTCCTCATACCGTCTCTCCAACAAGGAAGGCACCGATTACGCCGCCCTCGTGAAGTCGATCCGTGACGCCGGCTGGGCGGCATGCGAAGCGGGAAGCGCCGGCTGGCGTAAAATGCCCGATTCGGAGATGCGCGAGCTCAAGGATGTGCTCAGGCAGAACGATCTCCTGTTCTACGCCCTCCATGTGTGGGTCAATATCATCCATCCCGACGCAGCGGAGCGCGAAAAGGCCCAGCAGCATGTCATCGAATCGGTCGCCCGCGCCGAAGAGATGGGCCTCAAGTTCATCCTCACCCATACGGGCGGAAGGGACGCGAAGAACAAGGACAAGCCCCATCCCGAAAACTGGACACGCGAGACATGGGAGCAGTCGGTCAGGGCCACCCGGCGCATCATCAAGGATACCTCCGGCAGCACGGTCGCCCTTGCGTTCGAGGCGGTGAACTCCTGCAACAACAATACTCCGCAGTCGCATGTCCGGCTCATGAAGGATGTGGGCGATCCGCGGGTGAAGGTGACGCTCGATCCGACGAACATGCTCCATCCGGGCGTCGTCTTCCGCACCACCGAGCTCATCAACACATGCTTCGACCTCCTCGGCGAGGACATATGCTATGCCCACGGCAAGGACGTGCAGTGGAACGACATGCTCCCCGGCCTCGAATGGGTGATTCCCGGCACGGGGGTCATGGACTACGCGACCTACCTCGTGCGCCTGAGCAGAATGAAGGAGCCGCGCCCGCTTTTACTCGAATTCCTCAAGAAGGAGCAGTTCCCCGAGGCGAAGAAAAATGTCGAGGACATCGCCCGGAAAGTCGGCGTGACCATCTATTCGTAAAGCGCCCGGCTGTCATGATAAAACGCAGACGCCCCGCTCCTGTGTTCTCGGAACGGGGCGTTTTTGCCGGTGATGTGGAGTACAAATATCGGTTTATTCATAACTCACCCCGCGCATAACACTTTAATAATACGAATGCTGGCGGCGCTTCCCCTCTCTTGAGGCAAGAGAGGGGTCAGGGGTGAGTTCGGGTGGAGAAAAGGGGCAGCAAGTATCTCCGTAATGCGCAGCCGGTCATGCACGGGTTCGGACTGGCAGGATTAAAACAGGTCCTGATAGTATCCGGCCGGATAGAATCCCACCGATCCCTGGCCGAAATCTCGGATTTTCTTACCGTTCAGTTCCTCTTCGCTCTCGACTTCGACCTTGATTTCATGGGACGCCCCGTACAGTCTGCCGTCCGCGGGATAGACCTGGGCGATATACATCACCTGGTAAAGGTCATAGCCGTCGTATTCGGGAATCTGTGTCAGGCTGAGAACCGGGTGCGGCTTCCCGTCGATCCAGATTTTGACGTTTTCCGCGGTGAGCTCCGGGCCGATGGCGGTGCAGGAATGTTTGAGCGCTTCGCCCATGGCGTTACGTTCGCTTCCCTCGACACGGCCGTTGCCATCCTTGTCGAACCTGAGTATCCGTGAGAGCGCGCTTGGCCGGAACGCCACAACGAGCGTCGGGGGCCCGCCGATGATATCGAATGCCCGTATGCTGTAGAGTTCGGTGCGCCCTATGGTGAACTCGTCCTCACGGTCTCCGGTCAGATCGTAATCCCATCCCCAGCGTTCCATGCAGTTGTAAGCGTATCCCGTGCCGCATACATTCATCACATGGTAGATGCGGGCCGGAACGATCTCGTCGAAACTGCCGTCCTTTTCGACCGGGATGTTGATGTATCCGGGGGCATTAAAGCCGATCGGCTGGAGATCGATGGATACATCGGATGCATCCTGCGGATTTTTGAAAACGACCTTCCCATGGAACCGTGACCACCTGAGCGGCGCGACACCATTGACCGGCGGGATGTCCTGTCCTTTCAGCTCCCACCGCACCTGTTCCGCCGAAGGGTACCGTTTGTCGAGTTTCACCTCCTGCGCAAATGCGCCTTTTTTCACCGTCCCGGTAAATGAGCTGTCACAGAGCGCTTTCCCTCCGCTTTCGATGGAATACGTGACCCGTACCTCGCCATCCGGCAAGCCGATTCCGGCGATCACCAGGTACGGATGATATTCTTCCGTTTTGCTTCCCTGCTGATACGGAACGGTAAACGCAGCCGAATCCTTTTTCGGATTGTAGAGATACGCCTTCACCCTGACATCGGCGAACGCAGTGGCTGTCAGGACGAGAACGGCGAACAGGATTGCCGCAGCCCGTACATAGCGCATGGTCGAACCTCCCATTTTGTGTAAGTCATTGAATTTTTTGCGGGTATACCTGCCATTCCCCGCGAACGGGAATATGAACCGCTGCTGTTTTCTTACCATTAGACGAGAGCCGGTGAGGAAAAATTGTACGGATGGCGAAAAATTTTTTGAATCTACCCTCACCATCAAAGGCGCTGACTTAAGGTGAATTATAATAAATTTTACTGAGGAAGATTATAATGAACAGTCTGAACCGCTGATTACGCTGATTAAATGATTTATATGATTAAATTTACTCAAATCTAAAATACCTTGTAAACAGGTCATTTATCAGTATGTGGAGTGTTTTGGATGTGATTATTACCCCCCTTTCTCCACCCGAACTCACCCCTGCCCCCTCTCTTGCCACAAGAGAGGGGAAGCGCCATCAACATCATTATTATCAAAGTGTTATACGCGGGGTGAGTTTCCATCATAAACAGTGTTAACCAGTATATTCTGCTGTATGCAAAGGATGCTCGATACTTTTACCGGACAGTTCTGGATTTATATGATTAAACCCGGAAAATTCACCATGTTATCATGGCAATCAGTTAATCAGAGTAATCAATGGTTCAGACAATTTTAAAAAATTCTTCAGAACATTTTATGTCACTAACGCATATGCCCCTCACCCTCATTACCCTCTCTCCCACGCTGCGCGCGGGCAAGGGGGAGTTTCGATCCGGGCGTTGAGAACGGCCGCATGGGAGAAGGAATCAAAAGGTGAGGGAATATGAACGCGGAGAGAGGTTGGATTTGGGAGTGTTGAATAAACACATTATTTTAAATATTTTTCTTGCTTATGATGCACAAAAGAGATTTATTTGCAATATGGGAATAGTATTATAGTGTGAATGAGGGAGTTTTTCACTAACATACTCAACCGAAGCAGTCGAGGGTTATTTAGTCCTTATGACATCCTGTGAGGAGGAAGCGGTTGCGTATTATACTGAAACCATATAACACTTAGGATAATGCGGAATATTTCTGTAATGTATTGGCGGTTATGCGCTTAGGATAGTTTCATTTCGGCGTGTTATACTGATAGGCCGAACCATGGTGAGTGTTATATAGAAACTATATTAACAGTAGTTAGGCATCAAGAGAAAGAATCGTATGACGAAAAAATCTAACCCTCCGTCAATTAACAAGCAAGCTTTTGATTGCCCGTACTGCGGGGCATACACAACACAGTATTGGTACAATGTACTCAGTGATAGTAGAAAAGATAATGCCCCACCAACCATAACTACCAGTGAATATAGAGAATATCTAAATCAGTATAATGAAGAGCAAAAAGATGATAAGATCGAACGTCTTGAATGGTGTGATATGATGGATTCTGGGATAATATTCTTTAGTGAAAGAAGAACAACCCATCCCGATTATTCTGCTGACAATATTCACTTTAGCAAGTGCTATCACTGTAAGAAAATTGCAGTCTGGATACACGGAAATCTTATATTTCCAAATGAAAAGATAGGTGTAATTCCAAACCCTGATTTACCAGAAGAAATAATTCGAGATTTTGAAGAAGCAAGATCAATTCTTGGAGAATCACCCAGAGGTGCAGCAGCTTTACTTCGACTTTGTGTTCAGAAGCTATGTATACATTTAGGGGAAAAAGGAAAAAATATTGATGATGATATCGCGAGCCTCGTGAAAAAGGGCCTAAATCCGTTGGTACAAAAATCACTTGATATTATACGCGTCATCGGAAATGAAGCTATCCATCCTGGAGTAATTGACTTAAACGACGATAGAGATACCGCTTCACAACTTCTCAGTCTTATTAATTCGATAGCCGACCAAATGATTAGCCATCCAAAGAATGTTGAAGCAATGTATGAGAAATTGCCTGAAAGTAAAAGGAATGCTATCGAAAAACGGAATGAAAAATTAAAAAACTAACAAAATACATCTAACAAGGTACTCCATCCGACCACTTAAAGCGGCGGGTAAGTTTAGTAGTTAGCGTCTTGATTCCACCGGTGATACCTTTGTACAATCTCCTCGACAATTTTTTTTATTAAACTCTATATCATATTCTATTACATGCCGGTCTAAACCAATAAACAGAAAAAACCCATTTATTTTCCCCCTTCCCCCTTCCCACCATAGCGCCAGCTTTAAAATGTAAAGTATCATCTGGCTTACCGACCTGCCGTGTCGAACAGGGCTTCACATTCATGAATTAAAAAGAACAAATCCGCGTATATCCGCTCAATCCGTGTTCTATTAGAAAAATCAATTTCTCAGGAAGGCTTCTCTTTTATCCTCACGGCTTCAGCTGGCACATATAGGTCCAGGTATTGACCTGAGAACCGCCTTCCAGCTCGGTGTCGTTGACATTCACCCGCCTGAGCAGCATGACCGTTCCGTCATCCCGCTTGTAATCGTATCCCGTGGAGTGAATGACATAGTGCCTGCCGTTCACTTCGCCCAGGTACAGGATCACATGATCGCCGCTGCCGAGCAGGGTTATGGCCGGTTCGCACTCGCGCAGGTACTTGTATTTCACTTCGGACGGCGTTTCCTTCGGATACGAGATCACATGGTCGGATGCATGGAGCTGGAAGGTTGTGGAGTCCATGACCTTTATACCGAAAGTCCTCAGCACACCGCGAACGGTCCCGCAGCAGTGGCGGGCCTCATAGGCATCGCCTCCCGACCAGGGATCGTTGAGCTTGGCGAAAAAGGTGTTGATGATATTCCGCTGGGTAAACGGCTGATAACCGGCACAGACTCCCGCATCCGGTTTCACACGGCCGGGAACAGTCTGGAACGTGCCGTCCGGCTTACGGAACGGTACGAGAACATGGAAGCCGTCCGCTTCCTTACTCACGAGCCTGACCCGGGCGCCCATGTACAGGTCCATCAGGAAATTATAAGGAGGATTGTCGCTGTACACCGGAACCTTGCCGGTCGTCACCATGATGAAATCCCTTGCTTCCACATAGTTCCGAATCTCATCTTCGGAACCTGTGGCGATATCGAGCGCGGGAATCCAGCCGAAGTTGAATTCGCTGCGTACATAATACCAGTCGCCATCCCTGGAAGTATGGAGAATTGCCACCGGCGAGGCGGCATCGGCGGCGTTGAATGAGGTACTGGAAATCCAGCCGTTCTGCTCTCTCCACCGTTCGTTGTGTGTCGGTATATATCTGTGGGTCGAAGGGGCGACCAGAATCCCGTACCGTGGGGTGACGATGTCCGGGATAGCGTCGGCATTGCCCTGCTCGGTGATCTTTTTCTTTACGTCGTCTTCATATTTCTTCTTGCGGAAATCATAATACGTGCCTGTTTCCATGCCTTTTAAATTATTTTTTATGAGGACACGGAGGCTGTCGCCGGGAAAGGATCGTATGGAAAGCGGGTCTTCCACCAGCGTGTTCGTCCTCAAGGTGTACGGCTTCCCGTTGATATCCTTGTAATCGTACGATTTGGTGCTGTTCTTCCTGTTCATATCAGCGATCTGCTCCGCGGTCAGGATCACCCGGTCGGGATTCCCCCTGATATTCGCGATCCAGAATTCCGGATGCTGCATTTCCTCTGTGGTATTCGGCGACAGTCTCGGAGCATTTTCGGATGCGACTTTGCTGACATCATACTGCGCTTCACTGCTCCGGACAAGAAAAACAAGCAGTATACCGCACAGGATGGATTTGATGGTTGCAGTCATTTGAAGGGCCTCCCATGCAAGAAAACAGAATTACTTCTTTGAATACAGGGCAGGGTCTAAACCCGGATTTATCTGAAAATATCCATAAAAATATAACCACGGAGACCTGAAGGAGGGGTAATTCATGAATTACCCCTGCAATAGATACATCGGTCAGGTACGAAAACCATATCCGCGTTCATCCGCTCGATCCGCTCAATCCGCGTTCTATCGAATCTTTTGAACAATCCGCCCCGGCATTCATCACTGGTTCATCGTGCCGAACGAGATCGTCTTCGGTATATGCTTGGCCACAAAGTTGCACTCGATGAAGCTCGGGTGCCCGGCGACGCCGAATTTCGAGACAGCCCGCATTTCGAGGCGGTTCGCGCCCTGGTGGAAACGCCAGACATACCGGTCGTCCGAGTCCTTCCATGCGCCGCCGTCCGTGCGCACCTGGTACGTTTTGAAGCTCGGTGTGAAGGTTGTCATGGTGATGAATACCATGTCCCCGTTGATCTCGGGAACGGCTTCGAAGTGCACACGGTTGATGGTGGGCCAGAAGTCGCATTCACGGTCGGTGTGCCACGAGTACTGGAGCTTGGGCGTCGCGAAACGGTCGTACCAGTTCAGGTAGCCGTCCCACGGCCACTGGATCGTACCCTGGGCGAGCGGCTCCGGTATGGTCGTCGTGGAGAAATCGTTCCGCGGCATCATCCTCATGAAATCGAGGAGCTCGTAATATCCTTCCCACCCGACATGGGAGAGCTCGATACGCGGATCGGTCGTGGAAAACGATGTCGGGAGGCTTGCGGCGTCCGGCTTCTTTGTCCGCCAGGCTGATGGGGCTTTCATCCAGTCGATGGGTGTGGAGACTCCCCAGTACTCGTAGTAGATTTTGTGCATGTCATAGAGGCTCAGCGGCACTCCCGTCTTTTTGTCGTACATGTAGAGATCGACGGCCTGTGTCGGATCGAGGTACACCCACTTGTCGAAATCGTTCGACCAGACCTCGACCACCTCGTGGTACTGGATGTTCACATGACGGGCATGGAATCCCATGACGGTCAGGATATGGGCAAGGTACGCCGAAAACTGGATGCACATTCCGCCGCCGCCGAAAGAATCTATCCGCTCGGAAATGTCGACCGTGTTCCACTTCGGATATTCGAGCGTCGGGCTGCCCCACACCCACCGCCGCGCGGAGTAGTCGAGCAGACGGATGATGGCGTCGAACTCGCTTCCTGCGCCCTCGATAACTTTGTCGAGGTCGTCGCGCCCTATCACGATCTTGTTCAACGGCTCGTCGGCGGACTGGTAGGTGAAGCCGGTGGATGAATACATGATTTCGGGGTTGTGATACCCGCCGACCATGATGTTTTTCGGTACTTCCATGATGCGTGTCATCTCACGGTCGACCGAGACCGACTCGACGGATGGGGATTTGAGCGGATCGGTCGTTCCGAACACTGCCCGCCACTGGAAATATCTGATCTTCGGCAGGGTTACGGCGCGTTCCGGGTCCCAGTGGGTCAGCGGCATCGCGACTCTTCCCTTCGGTTCGACCACTGCTGAAGGTCCTGTCGCCACGGTTATCCATTCAGACCAGTCGTCTGTGCTGTACGGGTCCATGCTGAGCCCCGCCCGTATCTGCCAGGTGAGGCTCGTTCCCTCCGGCGTCGAGCCTTTGAGGGTGAGCGTAAGCTTTTCGACCTCGGTTAACGGAATGAGCGCAGCAGGGTTGTCGGGTTCGCTCCAGAGGTCGATCACCGGTGAAATGAGCGTGCCCTCGCCGACGAAACGACGGAGGTTGAGGCGCACGGTGTATTCTCCGATGACGCCGTCACGGTCGTTGATCGTTTCGGTTCCGTACGTGTCGGTGATGCGCGGATGAAGGCCCTTGCCTTTGACCGACCACGATTTCCCGCCGTTCGTGCTTATCATGGAGCCGCTGCCGATCGCTCCGGCCGGTTCAGTTGTCACCGGGGTTTCCGCCTGCCCTTTTATGAGGAGGTTTATGCCCCCGTACGGGCTCGGCTGCCCGGAAACGGCGGGTATTGCGGGATTTCCGCCTCCCGGAACATACTCGTCGGCGCGGGCGATGTAAAAGATGTAGCCGGTATCCTGGTCTTTCGCTTCAGGGCAGGCGAATGTAACCTCGTTCGCTCCCTTCCTGAGCCACGAGGGCTGAACAGGTACGTAGAGGTAGGATTCGGGCCCTTCGACCTTCGCCGACACCTTGTGGCCGTTGAGCGTCATGACGAGCGGCGGCTTGTCCTGGAGCTTCACCTTGCCAAACGAGGAAAGGAATATCACGACATGAGCTTCATCGCACCGTGGATCGTCGACTGCGAGCACCTTTTTGATCATGCGTTCGCCGTATACCGGCTCCAGGAACGCTCCCTTGTTGCTCGTTCCCGCGCCGGGCCCGTCATTTTCGATAAGCTGGTGGTTCCAGAGCCGGACTGCACGGTCGCCGTCCCGCATGATACCTTTCGCAAATCCGTGCTCGTAAGCATCCACAGCCGGTCTGAGGTCCCTGACCGCAATCTTCCTGCCGTTCACCGCGTGGGCGGGCGTGTGCGCCATTACGGCCATCAGGCATAGAACGGCGCTAAAACCATATATCTTCCGCATGATCGAAGTGCCTCCTCTGTGAAACCATTTACCCAAATAATTTAAAAAATCTCGCTGTGAAGCAAAGCTCAAATAATTGTAATATCACATTGTGTTCATTTAACTAATAACGTATGCAATAGTCTTTCAAATACATTCAGGGTGTCATGAGCGCTGTCATGAGCATGAGATGATGGATTCCCGTTTTCACGGGAATGACGCTTGACATGTAAAAAAACACTCATTCGAAAATTTTATGCATAAATTGAATAATCAGAAAATTTTTATTCGTGTAATCCGTGTTTATCCGTGGTATATCGAATTCTGGAACATATATCTCGCTTTTTCAGTTTATTTCTCTTTCACCCGATTCCGCCGTTATACGATGCTCTGCGCTACCCGGAATCCCATGTACCAGCTCTGGTTGATGTCCGCCCAGTTACAGAAACAGGATCGCGCCGCCGAACGGCACACGGAGGGCTCGCTGAACCAGCTTCCGCCGCGTGTCATATTGAGGCTGTGGTAATAGTTGAATATCGGAACAGGCTCGTGTTCGAGAAGGTACTTCCCGAAGCACATGGCGGGAATCCAGTCGTCGTCGCAGTATTCGAACACATTGCCGTGCATGTCGTGGAGGCCCCATGCGTTCGGCTCCTTCTGCGCCACCGGATGGGTTTTACCGCCGCTGTTGCCGATGTACCACCCGGCCCTGTCGAGGTCCTTCTCGGTATTCCCCGTGTAAAAGTGCGTGGTCGTCTCCGCGCGGCAGGCATATTCCCATTCGGCCTCCGTCGGCATCCTGAAACCGTTCTTCGAGAAATCGCACACCCGCGTCTTTTCGTCGTAACAGGCATCGAGACCGGCGGCGCGGCTCGCCTTGTTGCAGAATCTGATGATCTCGAGCGGGCCGATGTTCGTTACAGGAAGATTGTTCTCCCCCTTGAACGTGGAGGGATTTGCCTCCGCGATACGGGAATACTGTTCCTGCGTTACCGGCGTCCGGGCAAGCCGGAACGTCCTGAGAGCGATCTTCCGTACAGGCTGCTCGTCCGGGTAATAGGCGTTGACCGTGTCGGGGAGGGACGGGTCATATTTGTACACATGCCCCATCAGAAAACTCCCCGCCGGTATGGTTATCATGGTGATTCCTGCTATGGTATCCGATTTATTCATGGATGACTCCTCGTATGGTTTGAAACTCCTGTCCGGTATGTTTTGAAATTACTTATAAGGCGGAATGTCGCGTTTCAGCGCCCAGTGAGCGCCGCGCCACAGGAGGGGAAGATAATTCGGGTCCTCGTAAGCGAAATAGGTGTGACCGGCGAGGAATCCGACAACGCGTCCTTTCCCCTGTTCGAGGCACCATCCGCCGATATCGTGACGTTTGTCGATCATCCCGGTCGTCTCGTAGAGCGGCACGACATCTTTCCGCACCACCTCGGCACCGAAGTTTTCATCGATGGGTATTTCAAAATCCTTCATTCCCTGCGTGATTGGATGGCTCTGGTTGAAATTGTGAAGTTTAACAGTCTGCAGGGGGCCGTGAATGATAGGATTGACTCCGAGCAGCTCCATGAACTTCGGTTTCCGGAACGACCAGACCGTGCAGTGGAGGCTCATGAATCCCATGCCGCGGTTACGGACATTGTCTGAGATGGCATCGGTGAGCGCATCGCTCATGTAGCCGTCCTCCTCAGGGGCTTTTTCGTAGATTGGACCCGGAACCCATCCGGGGAGGGAACCCATCCAGCGCTGGATGACAAGCAGGTCCGCGGTGCCGACCAGTTCCGGCGTTACATACCGGGCGTCATGCACCGAAAATACCTTCCAGCCCGCTTTTTCGCAGATTCCCCGGATCGCGGGCTCCTGCGCCATGAAATTGTGGAGCACATCGCCGCCCAGGAATATCACCCGGGTTTCGCCCGCAGCTTTGGGCTTTATATCCTTCGGCAGAGCCGCATGAGCCCCGGGAACGGCGACAGCGGCCGATGCCGCCGATGCAAGACCCGCCTTCAGCATGGTGCGGCGGGTTGTTTTTGACGTTATTGACACGTATGCCTCCTTGTGCCGTCGAGTGACCGGCCCGATTCAACGGATGAATACACTATTGTCATTATCAATATAATTCAATCACAGGAATAACCGGTTTATAGTATACGTGCTTCGGCGTATACTAAATTCGGCGAATTCAGAGTTTGCCGATCAAGCGGATACGTACGATCGACATACGGCTTTATACAGATAGTGGTATAATCCGGATTATTTATAAGAATATATTTAACCACAAAGACACAAAGGCACAAAGATATATAATATACAAATCCGCGTAAATCCGTCCGATCCGCGTAAATCCGTGTTCTATTATAATTCGAAACCTTTGAAGTAATTATCAGCAATATGCTCGAATGCCTGTTTTAATGCTTTTCTTCCCTCTCCTGTTTACGGGAGAGGGACCGGGGGTGAGGGTAATAATTCTATGAAATACAGTAAATTGCACTTATCTCTAACCCTTATTCCAAACAGGGAATAAGGGGACTGATGATCAACACGAGTATGATCTTTTTATTTTTTCAAAGGTTTCAATTCATGATTATTTATAGATCAGACAGTTTTTCCCTACTTCAAAAACAACTCGACAACCGGAATCGCCACATCGGGCTTGACAATCGGCAGATCGAGCGTCAGCGTCTGACTCCCTGTTTTTTCCACCGATGCCTGCCACTCATGTATGCCCTGGAATTTGACCTCGGATGCATCATGCAGAAGCTGGGCGTACTTGACTTTCCCGGCGTACCCGTCGAGATGCAGTTTGCCCATGGGCCAGTCGAGGATATGGACATACAGGCGGTTCGTTTTCGGATTATAGGTCAGCAGGCAGTTATCCGGCTTTTGGAACTCATCCGGCGCCTGGGTGCAGCCGTAGATCGAGCGGCCGTTCACCCTCATCCATTCGCCGATGCCGTCCAGACGGTCGTATGCCCGGTTGTCGAACGTACCGCGCGCAGTCGGGCCGACATTGAGCAGCAGATTGCCCCCTTTGCTGACCGTATCGATCAGGAGTTCGAGCAGCTGGTTTACACTTTTCCAGGTTGCTTCGTCACGGTAGTAGCCCCATGAGCCGGAAAAGGTCTGGCAGGTTTCCCAGGGCACACGTTTGCCGTCCATCTTGATCCATTCGCGGGGTTTGAACTGTTCGGGCGTCCTGTAATCCCAGCCGCCCGGCACATCGAGCAGGTCGAGACGGTCATTCACGATGATGTCGGGCTGAATCTCGCGGATCATCTTGAGCAGTTTCACCGACTGCCAGTCATCCCTGCCCTTTCCGTCCTCGCCCGGATACGAGAAATCGAGGAAAAGGCAGTCGATCTTGCCGTACATGGTCAGGATTTCGCGCACCTGATTTTGCAGGTATTCCTGATACTTGGTGATGTCACGGTTTTTTTCCTTTTCCCTGAACTCCTTGTTGTCACGCATGGGGTGAATACGGTCGACAGGAAATTCGGGATGGTGCCAGTCGATAAGGGAATAGTAGAAACCGACCTTAAGGCCCTCGTCACGGAACGCTTTGACAAAGGGTTTCAGCAGATCTTTGCCGTAGGGTGTGTTGGTCGCTTTGTAATCGGTGTACTTTGAATCGAACAGGCAGAAACCCTCATGATGTTTCGAGGTGATGACCACATATTTCATGCCCGCTTTTTTTGCGGCGCGCGCCCATTCAACAGGATCATACAGGTCGGGATTGAAAAGCTCGAAGTACTTCTGATACTCTTCGTCCGGAATACGTTCAACGTTTTTGACCCATTCGTGACGGGCGGGGAGCGCATAAAGCCCCCAGTGAATGAACATGCCGAACCGGGCATCCGTCCACCATGCCATACGGGCTTCTCGCTGCTGTTCGGTTTCCCCGAATATGTTCTGTCCCGATGCCTGCGCGATACACTGCTGCGACGGCGCAAGTAATCCGGCCGCTAAAAATGCGAGCATAATAACTGCCAGTAAACGTTTCATGATCCCTCCCTCAGGATATGTTGTGCTGTAATATGCGATTTGTAAATATGGTAATCGTTTTCGGCAAAGAAGCAAGACAAAAAATAATACAGTATAAAACATTTCAGACAAGCGGGATGGTGTTTCAAAAACAAAATACTTGCGATAGAATTATTGAAAGGTAATATTTGCCTATCACTAAGGGGGCTATGAAAAAGTATATTTTTCACAAGCCCCATGATGAAATGTGTTATTTCGGTGCTGTCAAGGGCATGTAAATCGGCACTTCGTGCCAACCCTTGACAGCTTTTATCCACACAAACGGGATTTTTCACAAGGCTTCTAAGTTTTTGGAGAATATTGACTGCTCATGATTTTGACATGGGAAAAATCCGGATAAAAAGCTGGAATAATCTGTATTGACAATTCTCATCAAAGGCGGGGGGTTATTCATGAAACGTTTCGCAATTCATAACAAGAACCTTTGGAATACAATACTCCAGGTAATTGCATTGTTGGCTCTTTTTTTCATTCCTGCGGATTCATTTGCCGCCGCGCCACCGGCGACGGTTGTAACATGGGAGGCCGATGCCGAAAAGGTTTACGATACCGGCTTTATGCACATGCTCATGAAGAACGAAAACAAAGAGGTCATGCTGTTCGATATGGATCTTGTGGAAAATGACTCCCCTGGCGCCGGAAGCAGTGAAAAAGGTGTTGACCGTGATGTCATCTGGGGGCATGTCATGGCAAGGAAAGTACTGACCATTCAGGATCCCCGGACCCGTGCCGCGTACCTGGTCGTTTACAACCATAAACAGGGCAATTATCCCCTGACTATCAATGTGAACGGCAAGGAAACCACCATGAAAACATGGAACGTCTCCTCCTATTATCAGAATTATCTGTGGGGAGAGTTTCCGGCCCAGTGGTTGAAAAAAGGAGAAAATGTCTTTACTCTTTCCTGTCCCCAGGCAAAAAGCGAAAAAGAGGGCTGGGTGTTGTATTTATCACGCGCAGACGAATTCGAAAGAGGCGGCGGCGATCCGGCTGATGTGGGAAAAACTTCCTTTAAAACCACTGACGGCGGCGAAACATGGAAGGAAAGCCCTTTCGGCCCGCTGGGTGACACGCGCGCAGAGTATTCGATACGCCTGAGTATGGACCGTCACGTGAATGACGGCTGGCTGGCAACTCCCGTTATCGATCTCTGGCGCGGCGATTCGAAAGATTTCTATGTCAGACAGCACACCATACAGAAGCTGGAAATAGCGTTGAAAGCCGATGTTCCGGAAGGGGCCCGAATCGAGTACTATATGCGGAGAGGAACAAGCCCCGATCCATACTCGGACAAATGGGAAGACTATGTGTTCATAGGCGAAGGACGGAATGTCGACTGGACAGCGGGACGTGAATTCAACCGCCGTTACCTCCAGCTTCGCATGGTGTTTACAACAGACAATCCGCTGGTGAGCCCGAAATTCAAGTCACTTTCGGTCAGGGCTGAGCTCCAGGAGCGTTTCCCGATCCCCGAACACAAAAACATCAGGCTGCTTGCCGTATATAATCCTGAAATCGAGTATTCTTCACTTGAGTGGGAGTGGGAAAAATGGGACCGTCCCGAGTTCAAGGAGCTCCGGGATCGAGAGAATCTCGACGAACTCCTCGAGGGAGCGCAGACAGAGTTCGAAAAACAGGTAAGGCTTCTCGAATACGCTTCCGAACGCTGGAACTGGACTGAGCCCCAGCCGGATTATCCCGACTGGGACGCCCTGTCGATAGTGGAACGGATCAATATGGCGGGCGGCGGCGGCATGTGCATCCAGCACAATAACTTTCTGGCAGGACTGTGCATGTCGTACGGCTGGCAGGCCCGTCTGGCCAATGTGGACGGCCACGAGGTATGCGAAGTATGGAATGACGATCACGCCAAGTGGATATATATAGACGCCTCCTACAACCATTACCTCTGGGATGAGGAAACCATCGAGCCGATGAATATGATGGATATCCACTGGAAATATCTGGACTACTTCTTCCCCGGGAAATCAATCGACTGGACGACGTATTCGCGCGGCAACTTCGATCCCCAGACCGAGGATGCCGGCCTCAAACGCGGTTCGCTTTCTCATCATTTCCGCTCGTCCCTGGGTGGTTTTTTCAACGGTGCCTTTTTCCGGTATGTGCCCCGTAACAACTTTTACGAGAAGAAATACCCTCGGCCGTTGAGTCATGGTAATTCACTCTGGCCATGGAACGGTTATATCAACTGGTACGACACGCGCACACCCAGACGCCGCCAGTACACATGGTATACCGACCGCAAACGGGATATCTATCCCGACCTGAACACAGTCCATATCCATGCCACCGTAGGGCCGCCCAAAGACCGCATTTTTCTTGAATTCGAGACTTACACACCGAACTTCAGTCATTTCGAAGTAAATTCCAATAACACCGGTTGGCGGGACGCTCCGGCCAACTGGACATGGATACTCCGGTCCGGCAGAAACATGCTCGAGGTCCGATCGGTCAGCATGATGGGAGTAACCGGCAAGCCATCGACAGTAGAGTTGAATTTTGCCGATGTTCAGTTCGAAACGCCCTTCTGAAAAAATCACAGGGACTGCAGGGGGGCGATACCCGAAAGGATGTATCGCCCTCATTCGGCAGTCGGTTTCCCCGGAGATGAAAAGGCAGAGCGAACGCCTTCCTGCATTGATATAATAGAATATCAGGAGGAAATTACCGTCATTTTCTTGACAATTTCTCCGGAACCCGATTTCAGACGGTAAAAATAAACTCCGCTCTTAAGCTTGCCGACATTCCATTTCACGGTGTATTCGCCTTCCGATAATTCCTTGTCGACCAGAACGGCAATTTCGTTCCCTTTAACATCATATACTGCAAGAGCCGTATGGCCGGACTTCGGAAGGGAAAATATGAACGTGGTCGATGTGTTGACGGGATTCGGGTAATTCTGCTTAAGCACCATTTCCTGTCCGGGACTTCCATCCGTTCTGGCAAGGACGATACCTTCAATTTTAACTGATTCTTTTCCGGCGCTGGCACATGAAAGGGTAAAACTCACCGCTGTCACGATAAACAGCATAAAAACCGACAACAATGTAAGACTGGTGTATGGGGTATAGTCTTTTCGCATGATTCGTTTGATCCTTTCGCTTATCGTGGAGTTCCTTTCCGAAAAACCGATCCCGATATAACCGGGCACCGGCATACGACATGTCTCTTCCATGACCCTCAGCATGCTCATGGTATAATGTTTCCGGCCGGAAACGAGATAACGTACGGCAGTATCATCGCACAGTTCCTCGCGGAAATACCGCAGTCGTCTGTTAACAAACCATACGAGGGGATGGAAGAAATAGACCGCCTGAACGATCATCTGCAGGCAATTGACCATAAGGTCAAATCTCTTTATATGCGCGAGCTCATGAAGCAGAACCGGTTCGATATCCGTCAGCTCCCATGTCTCGACTATAACGCGGGGAAGCAAAATTCGCGGTTTCATGATTCCGATTACCGCCGGAACAGCGGCTGCCTCATCTTCGAAGGAATACAGAGAAACAGTCTGCCTGACCCTCAGACTGTGTCTCAGTGTATCGAGCAGAGCACAAAGATCCGTCCGCCCGGCACGTATCCATGTACCCGAGAATTTCCTGATATGATATATTCTGAACACGATCGATACCGCAACCATTCCACACACGGCCATCCAGACAAAACCGGCAGATGTGTACCAGTGCGCCGGGAATGATGATTCGGGAATGAACGGGAAGGCGACGGCGCCGAATGAATCCGACATCCATGCCCGACCGGGAAATCCATTATCCGTGAGAATCCCGTTATGTGCAGCATATTTAACAATCCATCGAATTCCGCCCGGAATATCGAGGTTTACCGGAATACACAGCCGCGCAAGCACAATAAGCCACAGCCAGTAGCGAAAGAGCGATGACGCCCTGAAGCTGAGACGGTCGACAATCCATATGACAGCAACGAGCACGGTCACCTGGAGGCTCACAGTCCAGAGATGACGGGCTGTCGATTCAGCCATAAAGCCGAGAAAATCCATCACTCTTTCTCCTCGTCATGTTCCACGATAATTTTTTTCAGGGCATCGATCTCTTCGCGCGAAAGGTGCTCTTTTTCCGCCAGACGGGCGAAAAGAGGAGCGAAGGTCCTGTCGAGCACAGTGTCGACAAACGTGTCTATCTCACGTGCCAGAACCTGAGCCCGTGATACGGCGGGTTTGTAGAGCCAGATGGGGCCGAACTTCTCACGTTCGAGATACCGTTTGATAACGAGACGGTCGAGCATGGTCTTCACCGTCTGGTAGCCGCGCTTTTTATTTCTGAGCGTTTCATCGTATATGTCGCGAGCGCTTGCCTGCCCCTTTTTCCAGCATATGTTCATGATGGACCACTCCGTTCTGGACAGGTCTGATCGTTTTATCGTCATAGCCTTCTCCTTTCAGTAAGCTGTATTAATAATAATACAGATGTATTATTCTGTCAAGCACAAAATTAAGACAAGTGTATTATTCGTTTGACGGCACTCGTATAACTTCCGCAACAATTAGTATTTGCAGATTGTTGCGTGATATTTATATGTGTGTATTCATGCTTCGATGAGCGCTTTTATTATATCTTCACCAGCTCCTCGACAGCGATCGGCCGCTGTTGTTCGATGCTCCGCCGCGCGGTCACGCCGATCATGATGGAAAGGGCGCCCGCCCTGCTTCCCGCGGTCTGATGAAGAGGATCGGGTATCGGCCCGCGGAATATCATATCCTGCATTTTTTCGTCCGCGCCCCAGTGACCGGGCCCGGCGTTCGGAACGGTGTATAACCGCGAATCGCCGAAAATCCTGGTGACCCTGATGTCGGCGAGACGGTCGACTTCCCAGGGCTGCTGGTGGTATTCACGGGCGTCGAGACGTCCCTTGGTGCCGTTGAAGCCGACCAGATACCCCTCGTAGGGCATGCATGAATTGAGGGAATAGTTGAGGAGCACATCGTTGTGGTACCGCACCTGAACTGACATCGTGTCCCAGATGTTGATGTCCTCGCTGAAGAGGCAGTGATCCCTGATGTAGCCGTCCTCGGTCTCCGGTTTGACATAGAGGTTCATAAGGAATTCGTTTGTGGTAATGTCCCAGAAGAAGGGGCAGGTTTTCTTGTGCTGGCAGGTCATGCAGCGCTCGCCGCGGAAGGGACTGTTGAAGCCGTAGTGACGGAGGTCGCCGTGGGCGTTGACCATCATCGGTTCGGCATCGAGCCACCAGTTGAGAAGATCGAAGTGGTGGGTTGCCTTGTGCACGAGGAGCGAGCCCGAGTTCTGCTTGTAGCCGTGCCACCGGCGGTAGTACGAAGCACCGTGGTCGGTATTGAGGTAGTAGGAGAAGTCGACCGAGGTGATCCGCCCGATTTCGCCGGACATGAGTATCTCCTTGACACGGGCCGCGGCAGGACCGTACCGGTAGTTGAACGTCACCCGGATATGCCGTCCCGTGCGCTTTTCGGTATCCATGATCTGCTGGCACATTTTCTCGTCGGTGCACAGGGGCTTTTCGGTGATGACATCGCAGCCGAGCTCCATGGCGCGGCAGATGTACTTGGCATGGAAGCAGTCCATGGTGGTGACAATGACCCTGTCGGGTCGGGTTTTCTCGATCATCGTGTCGAAATCGGTGTCGATAAACAGGGGGCATTTCAGGCCGAGGTACTGCTGCACGAACTCCATCCGTTTCGGATTACGGTCGCAGAGACCCACGAACTCGATGATATCGCTGTAATTATCGATGAGCGGTTTACCCCAGGTGCCGCTGCCGCGGATTCCGGTTCCCACAAGAGCAACCTTGAGTTTCTTCCCCGTTTTTGTCTGCGCCGAAGCGGACTTCACGAGCGGAGTGGCCGCCGCTGCAAATGCCGTTCCGGCTGCGATGCCCATGAATTTGCGCCTGCTTGCGCCGGTTTTCCGTTCAGACATGATGCTCCTCCTTTTTAGTGGTATTCTATTAAGAGTATTATCATTAATTTTCTTGTGTCACTATGCGATTTTCGAAACAAAAAATCAACCGGTTTTGTTACCCTATTTATTCATAAATGTGAATTAAGAATCCCGGGATGAATGCCCGGGCTATTACCGAAAAGTTCCTTAGGCGCTCACCCGGGGCATCGGCGGTTCAAGGAGTCACGAAGGACTTCTCGACCATAGACAGGCATTTCAATACCGGGTATACGGAAGCATAAACGCTTATGCCCACTGTTGGGATAACATCACACTGGTGTTCAGAGAAAGGCTCACGACCGTATCATGGTAAGAATCATCTTGAACCGCTCCGCCGCGTTGACTGCATGGGGTATATTCGCGGGCATGATGAAGAACCGTCCGGCGGAAACAAGCACTTTTTCGCCGCCGATCGTAAGCTCTGCCTCACCTTCAACCACATGGACGAGGGCATCGAAGGGAGCAGTGTGCTCGCTGAGCTTCTGTCCCCTGTCGAACGCAAAGAGGGTGACAGTGCCGGTTTTTTTCTCGATGATGGTCTTGCTCACGATGGAATTTTCGGCATATTGGATGTGGGACGTTACCGCTGTCGCTTTTTCATTCGATTCGTCCTGCGCACCGCTCATGGGGAACTCCTTTTCTATATCTAGACATTGTTTGGTCGGGTAAAAGACAACGACTGTTCCGTACCGCTGTCACTCATCCGGCATCTCCTCGTAAAACTTGTAATTCGCTTCATGCATGCCGAGGGCGGCGTATGTTCTCTGGGCAGCTGTGTTTCTCTTTTCCACATAGAGCCTGAAGCCGCATACGTTTTTCTGCGCGGCCGCCATCTTCTTCACCTCCGCATAGAGGCTTCTGTAGACTCCACGGCGACGGTATTCAGGCCGGACATACACACTCTGTATCCACCATATAACTCCGTTCCGCCAGTCGCTCCATTCGTATGTCACCATGAGCGAGCCGGCGACCTCTCCATCGATTTCCGCAACCACGTAAAAACCGTGCTCCGGATGATTCAGCAGATATCGCACACCTGCCGAAAGAGCCTCGTTTGAAAGTTCCTTTCCCTCGGTTTCATATGCCATGGCTTTGTTGAAGCTGACGAGCGCATCCGCGTCGCGTTCTTCGCCGGGCCGTACCAGAATGTTCTGTTTGATGACTGACCTCCATGTTAATCATTTTTAACCGGTTATTCGATAACAACGTGATCGAGAGTACATTTCCGGATCGCTGCCGGATCGGGCTCGACGCCGATGCCCGGCGCATCATGTGCGGTGAACTGCGATGGCCCGGAATGAACCATGGGCGGCGCAGCGATGTCGAGCTCATAGAACCGTGCGGTCGGGAAAATATCCGACGGATAACGGATGTTGGGAAGCGTTGCGAGAGCAAGGCAGTGTGAGGCTCCGACAGCGGATTCGAGCATTCCGCCTATCCAGCAGGGTATTCCCGCATCGCGGCAGACATCATGTACGATCAGGGAATTCGTGATTCCGCCGACCCTGCCGGGCTTGATGTTTATATAGCGGCAGGCGCCGATCCCGGCAGCTTTGCGGGCTTTGTCGGGAGAAGTGATACTCTCGTCGAGGCAGATCGGTGTACTCAGATGCCGCTGGAGGGCGGCATGATCGATGAGATCGTCGTACGCGAGCGGCTGTTCGATCATGGCAAGGCCGTAACGGTCCATCCGGCGGAACATGTCGAGATCATCGAGGGTATAGGCGCTGTTGCAGTCGACGTGGATGGTGATATCGGGAAATTCCCCGCGAACCGTATCGATCATGTCGAGGTCCCATCCGGGACGGCATTTGAGCTTGATCCGCCGGTATCCATGTTCGTTCGCCTCACGGATTGTATCGAGCAGGAGGCCGAAACTCTCCATGATACCGAAATCCGCGCCGGCATCCACGGTCGGCCCTACTCCCCCGATAACCTTCCACAACGGTTCGCCGAGTATCCGGGCATGAAGGTCCCACCACGCCAGGTCAAAGGCGGCTTTGGCGAACTGATTGCCCTTTATTCCCGACAGCAACTCCGAAAGCTCCGCTCCCGAACGGATATCCCTTCCGAGTATCAGTGGGGCGATGATATCCCGTGACAGGACAAACTGAGTTACGGAGCATTCCGCCAGATAGGAAGGCTCTTTTCCGGAAGCCGATTCGCCCCAGCCGTACCGGTCGCCCGAACCGAGCCGTACGATCACCGATTCGGTGGTGTAATCGTCGCCGCACGCCGTTCTGAACGGGTAGACAAGCGGCATGCTGACACGAAAAATCCCGATTGAATCGATGTCCATTCGAATGATTCCATTCCTGCTATGTCGGTTTTATCATAGAGCGATTCGGCAGTGCCCGAATAAACCGATCCACTGCGGATTGTGACTGAATGAATATTAATGTGTGTTTTTCCGGAGTCAATTAAATTTTTTGAGACAGGGTCGGGATAAAAACCGGAGGATTCCCGTTTTACCTGACAAGCAGTATTTTCGCCAGCGAGATTCTGTCGCCCGATTGCAGGCGCGCGATATAGAGACCGGTCGAAACCTGATGCCCGTTCTCATCGGTTCCGTTCCATGAAACGGTGTAGTCTCCCGCCTGCCGGGGCTCGTCGACAAGCGTACGGACACGTTGGCCGTTGATCGCGAAAACGGCCAGCTCGATGGAATCCCCGGCACGAAGTGTATACCGTATTGTGGCCGCAGAATTGAAGGGATTCGGATAAACACCCTGAATGATGCACCGTTCGGGAACGGCGGAAGCCGGTTCGATATTCGAAGGATCCTGACCCGGTTGGTCAAGGAAGCTTGTTATGCCGTTATACGAGGTGAACCATTTACGATTTTTACTGTCGACTGCAATGTCGGTCATCTGGTCGGATGCAAGCCCGTCGCGGCAGGTAATCGTCTGCCACGAGGAACCGTCGTACCTGATGATACCATAAGGCTGACCGTACGCGAACCATTTTACATTGTTCCTGTCGACCGCGGCTCTGACGATCGAGTTGTCAGCGAGCCCGGAGTTTTCGGTGGTGAACATTGTCCACAAGGAGCCGTCGTACCGCCCGATTCCGAAATAGGTACACACCCAGACTGTCCGGTCGAGATCAATGGCAATATCCTTGACAACTTTTCCATCGAACAGACCGTGTGAGTCGCCCGTTGTCCATTCCAAGCCATCGAAACAGGCAAGACCCCGATTGGTTCCAACCCACAGACAGTTGCGTTCATCGACGGCGATGACCGTTACGGCCAAATCCCCCATCCCCGCGCCGACCGTGTACGTTTCCCAAGCGGCCCCGTCGAATTTCGAGACACGGCCCTCCATTCCGAACCATACGGCTCCGTCGTGATCGACCGCCACCGCAGTCACGTTATCCGAAGCAAGCCCGCTGTTTTCGACAGTGTAGTGAGTCCACCGGGAACCGTCGTAGCTCAGCGCCCCGGCGCCCGTCGCGAACCAGCAGACACCGCCGTTCGCCGCAAAATCGTAAAATGTCCAGTATGAAGGTAATTCCGGCGGTGTGACCTTTGTCCATGTCTTTCCGTCAAAGATCGATGTTCCATAGCCGACAAAGGCAAACCACCCGATATCGTCAGCGCCGATTCCAATCCGCAGGGCGGTGTTACTCGGCGGCCCTTCGGTCTGATGGATGCGCCATACGGAGCCGTCGAAACTGGACAGGGCGTGCACCGGAGACCCGGCAAGATACGCGAACCACTTGGTGTTGTCGGAGTCCACTGCGATGTTGCGGATTTCGCGATCCTTGAGCCCGCTGTTGCCGGGTGTGTACACTGCCCATGATGTCCCATCGAACGATGCGGCACCCCATGGCGTGCCAAGCCAGACGACGCCGGTGCTGTCGATGGCGACGGCATACACGGGATTCCAGACTATATCGTCGTTGACGGTTTTATCGGTATAATACTCCTTTGAATACGACCTCCACGATGCACCGTCGAATACCGCCAGGCCTTTCGATGTCCCGGCCCAGAGATTACCCCTGCCGTCCGATTCCAGTGAAAGAATCCTGTTGTCGGGGAGGCCCGATTCAGTCGTATACGTTATCCGGTCAGCCCCATCGATACAGACGAGTCCCTTTCGCGTCCCGATCCATACATGACCGTCGCCGTCCATGACAACCGGCTCCGAGCTGCCCTCGCCGAGGGCGCAGTCGGTCCACGAATCACCATCGAAGCGCCAGGCCGAAGCGCCCGTACACCAGACGTTTTCTTGGGAGTCCACGGCTATCCGCTGCACGTTTCCACCGTACAGGCCGGGATTGTCATATGTGTGAAAAGTGCCGCCGTCCATACTGGTGAGGCCGTACCAGCTTCCGGCAAGCCAGAGCACTCCACCCGGTGTTGCGGTGACGGCATGAACATCGTTCGACGGGAGGCCGTCCAGGGATGAAAACACACGGTATGTGTCATCCCTGATGTCCCATCGCACGAGTCCGCCCGATGTGGCGCACCAGATGTGACGGTCATCGGCGGCGATATCGTTCACATCGTTGCTGTTGAAATAGAGCGTGATTCCATCGATGCAGTATGAGCGATTACAGAGCATGAGAAAACATAGTGCGGTATATGAAAAAAAGCGTTTCATGGTAAATCTGCATGGCAAATGAAATAATTTAATAAACATAAGCACTGATTGATTTTAATATACATACTTTTATTGTATCGTCAAGAAATTTTAACAAAATTTATATAGTCAGATACAAGTATGAATACACCAGATAAAATCAATATTCTATATGTATTCAGGCAACCACTCACTGTCAAAGGGATACGTTCCTTTCTTTACGTTTCATCGTGACGGGTGAGAGTGCAAAAGAATGCATAATCTTAAAAGGTTCTCTTAAAAAATGGGAGAACCTCCAATTAAAAAATATTACCTGACAATTATTTTATTATCATTATATTTACCATAAGACTTTTGTAGAAATCGTTTTACGATGTTATAAAAGGCCGGTACAATTCATACGATTACCGGATATTGATACCCGGGGAATACCATGAGTAAACTTTCATACAGGGCACTTGAAGAAAAAGTCAGGGAACTCGAAAAAACTCTTCAGGGCCATAATCCCGATTTTTTCTGGGATATTTATGCTTTAAGCCCCGTTCCCACGCTCATAGTTGACGTTGAAGGGGCTCTTATCAGGTATAACCAGGCCATGGCTGAGCTGACAGGTTATATGCACGAAGAGCTGCCCGATATCGAAACAATGCTGCCGAAGTTCTTTCCGGATGAAAAATACCGGAAAAAAGCGTGGGAAGAATGTAATAATTCCCTGTTGGTAAAGCATGCAAGAACCCATGAGTATAGTATCATCTGCAAAACGGGCGGAAAACACACTGTCCGGTGTATCATGCTTAATATACCCTCGATGGATGAGCAGAAGGGCTTTCATATCATTCAGTTTATCGATATTACCGAACATAAAAAAACCGAAGAAATGCTTGAAAAAGCCCGCGAGGAGCTCGAAAAACGGGTCAGTGAACGCACATCCGAGCTGGAAAAATCCAACAAAGAGCTCCAGCGGGAGATCATAAGCCGTTTTTTTGCGGAAGAAAAGCTTCGCGAAAACAACGAGCTTCTGGAGAAAATATTTTCCAATACCCATCTCATGATCGCATACATGGACAGGGATTTCAACTTTATCCGGGTCAACCGCGCTTATGCCGAAGCGGATGGCAGAACACCGGAATTTTTCAATGGTAAGAATCATTTCACTTTATACCCGAATCAAGAGAACGAAGCAATTTTCAGACGGGTGATCGAGACCGGCAAAATATTTACAGTGTACGCAAAACCCTTCGTGTACCCCGAACACCCCGAGCGGGGAATGACATTCTGGGACTGGTCCCTGATACCGGTGATAGATATCTCGGGAAAAGTTGAGGGAGTTATCCTCGGACTCGTGGACGTTACCGCGCGGATCAGGGTTCAGGAAAAACTCGACGAACGCGAGAAGGTATACAGGGAACTCATGGATTTTCTGCCCCAGACAGTCGTCGAATTCGACATGAACGGTAACCTGACCTTTATTAACAGGAGCGGTTTCGAAATCTTCGGTTACTCCATCGATGATTTCAAAAAGGGTATAAACATTTTCGATATAATCAGCCTCGAAGACCGTGATAAAGCGCGGAAAAACCTTGGTGATGTTATAAAAGGGCTGCGATCTGGTCCCGGTGAATATGCCATCAAAAAGAAAGACGGCACGCCGGTTCACATTATTACCTATTCGAACGCTATAATCCGGGACAACAAACCTGTCGGAGCGAGAGGTATTATCATCGACATCACCGACCTCAAACAGACCGAGCAGGCTCTCCGTGAAGAACGGTCGAAAATGGAAGTTTTGCTCAATAACGAGCGTTTGCTTGCCACAGTCGCCTTCAGCCTCAATTCCTCCGATTCTCTTCATGAAAGCATGAATGATATACTGAAAATGATCTCCTCGGAGCTTGAAATCGATAATGTCTGCATGTGGAATCCCTTTTCCCGGAGCGATGATACGTTGAGCTTCCATTATCGGATACAGGGCAAATCCATGCGGTATGCAGAAGACAGGCCGGCTTTTTCGCCCCATTTCCAGAAATTACTGCAGGAAGGGCAGGCAATCATCGTTTCGAATCTCGATGGTCTGACAGCGGAAGAAAAAAAGTACTTCGCCGAGCGAAATATCCTTTCGGTTGTCAATTTCCCGATGAAGATATCCGGGGACCTCATGGCATCCATCTGTTTCTGCCAGAACCATCCATACACATGGCATCAGGAAAAACTCGATCTTTTAAAAACAATCACCGAAATAATCGCAAGCACCCTGAAAAGACACTATCATATCCATGCCCGTATCGAGGCGGAAAAGAAGCAGACCGAGGCGATTCAGATTGTCGAGCGCGCATCGCGCCTCGCTTCCATCGGTGTGATCGCCGGCGGAATAACCCATGAAATCAACCAGCCCCTGAGCGCCATAAAGGTAACGGCGGACAGCATCCTGTTCTGGCACAAGCATAACGAAGGAATCCTGCCGGAAACATTTATCACCATGCTCAATAAAATTTCGGAAAGCGTGGACCGTATCAGCGACATTATCCGGCATATGCGCTCATTCTGGGTAGCCACCGATCAGATAGAAAAGACAACCACCGACATGAACAAGGCCGTGAACAAAGCAGCTTCCCTCGTCAACCGTCAGCTCCATGCGCATGGCATCAAACCGGTGCTTTCCCTGTTCGACCGGAATCTGATGGTTTCAGGAAATCCCATTCATCTCGAACAGATTGTCATCAATCTGGTTACCAATGCCATGAATGCCCTTGACAGTACCAGCCGGAAAGATAAAACCATAACAATTTCCACCGGTCAGAACGACACGGAAGCGGTGCTCGAAGTTATCGACAACGGAACCGGTCTTCCCGAAGGAATCGGCGAAAAAATATACGATCCGTTCTATTCCACGAGTAAACCGGGAGAAGGAACAGGTCTCGGGCTTGCCATAGTGAAACGATTTGTTGACGAGCACAATGGATCGATCGAAGCATGTAATAATTCTGACGGGGGTGTAACCTTCACCGTTCGTTTTCCACTTTCACCTGACACTGTGAGGCCGGACAATGAACATTCTGCTCGTTGACGACGAACCCCTTGTCAGAGACTCTCTGGCCGTTTTTCTTGAGGATATACTCGGACACCGGGTTTTACAGTGTGATAACGCGCGGGAAGCTATCGATCTCTTTAAAAACAATCCGGTTCCCCTTGTTCTGACCGATATCCGTATGCCGGAGATGGATGGACTCGAGTTCCTCCGTAACCTGAAAGCTCTTCGGGAGGCTCAGAATACCCTTATCGTCATCATTACCGGGTTCGGAGACATGAAATCGGCGATTCAAGCTCTCCGTGCCGGCGCCTATGACTATCTCCAGAAGCCGGTCAATGTCGACGAGCTCGCTGCCGTCGTCAACCGTATAGCCGACCATCTGTCCTTACGGCATGAGTACAATGAGCTGACACACCGGTTTGAAGAAAAAGTTGCGGAAGCAACCCGTGAAACCGTATCAAAGCTCAGCAGCCTGAGAGAGGCATATGCAGAGATCGTCGGCATAGGCAGAATCGGTGTTTTTTCCGATGAAATGCGTCATGTCGTGACCATGGCGGAACAACTCCACGGGGACCGTTCCGTTCCGGTGCTCATCGAGGGTGAAACCGGAACCGGGAAAGAGGTTGTCGCCCGCCTGGTACATTATGGAAAAGGAGATGAGACCGCACCGTTCGTATCAATCAACTGTTCGGCTATTTCACCTACTCTTTTTGAAAGCGAGCTGTTCGGGTACGAGGGCGGTTCATTCACCGGTTCACGGAAAGAGGGCATGAAGGGCAAACTCGAATCGGCGCAGGGCGGCACGATATTCCTCGATGAAATCGGCGATCTTCCGATCGAGCTCCAGCCCAAACTGTTACGGTGCCTCCAGGAACGGGAAATGTACCGTGTCGGGGGATTCAAAAAAATCATACTCGATGTCCGCTTTATCTGCGCCACCAACCGTGACCTGGCAAGGCTTGTCGAGGAAAACTCGTTCAGACGGGATCTCTATTACCGTCTCAACATGGGCAGAATGTTTATCCCACCGCTCCGTGAGCGGAAACAGGCCATAGCCCCTCTGGCGCAGATGTTCCTCGAACAGTATGCCCGCGAAAAAAAGCGTAGATTCAGGTTTATATCGAAGGAAACGGTAAAAATTCTCGAAAACCATTCCTGGCCCGGTAATGTCCGCGAGCTTCAGAATGCCATTGAACGGGTGGTAATCCTCTATGACGATATTGAAATCAGACCGCACCATATCCGGTTTCTCCTCTCCGATACGGAAAAAACACCCGAACTCGATAGTGTACTGCTCGATCCGGATACACTGTGCCTCCCTGCGGATTGTCTCGATCTTCAGAGCCTCGAAAACACCATTATCAAAAAAGCGCTTGCCATGTTCGAAGGGAATAAAACAAAAGCAGCAGCCTACCTCGGCATGACACGGAGCGCTCTTCGCGGAAAGCTCAGGAAACTTCTGTGAATCTTCTGCATTACCGCACCCGTCACCGGTTAAAATGAACCATCGGCCCATTATAACCGGCTGGAATGAGCCACTGCATTATATCGCCCACCAAATACTTTTTTCACAATATAATCTATCATCTTGAAAATAATTTATTTGCACGGTTTGTACTTACGATACGGGCACATTGGCACGAATTTACAGTATACAAGCAGCCATAAGGCCCTTTAAAGGTTCGGGAGATGATGAATATAAAGCATCCCGGATAAAGCTTCATTATTCGATTCAAAGGACGGAGTTACCAATGAACATTCTTGTGATCGACGATGATATCCGTTCGCTTGAAATCATGAGTTTCGCGTTTGATCTTCTGGGGCTTCCTCACCAGGCGTTTTCTGATCCTCGTGAAGCGGTTGAGGCATATAAAAGGGGGAATTTCGATGTCGTCGTATCGGATTTCTCCATGCCCGAGATGACCGGTCTCGATGTGTTCAGGACTGTCAAAGAGCACGACCCTCAGGTAAAAGTGATAATACTGACAGGATATCCCTTTGAAACGACGGCCATGAAAGAAATCAGGGAAAAAGCATATGCCTTTTTTCATAAACCATTTGAAATCAACATATTCATGAATGCTATAAATGCCATAGGGAACGATTGAACTGCGCACGCGGGTTAACACACCGCAAAACATGCAGAGAGTACTGATGATTTCGGAGCGAATAACAGCGGATCACGATAATTATCGGTAACAGACAGGATCATGGAACATCGGCGGGACTGATGCAGACGTTGTCCAATACAGTAAGGCGGAAACCATGCACAACAGGACGATCAGAGTAATTGAGCATCCCGGATATTTTGAAACAATCGGGGATATTTATGACATCAATCCCGGGACTTATCAGTTTGAAGTGGAAAATAAATCGAACAAGGATGCGGGATTTGTTTTGATGAGGGAAGGTGAGAAACCGATAACTCGCATGATAAAAACCGGAGAAAAAGTGTCCGTGCAGGTGGAACTGAAGAGCGGCGACTATACATACTACTGCCCGCTTATCCCGACACCGTCCTATCCGCTGAGAGTGAAATAACCGGCGGTAAGCGATAAGGCATCACTATTTCATATTATCCTTGTTTTACTAATAGATACACATTTTAAACAATTAAAAAATGAGCGTACTATGAAAAACGATACTGCACTGTTTTCGGATAAAGACATTCTGTACAGTGTCAGAGACGGAAATGCCGAACATTTCGATATACTGGTCAACCGGTACAAAGACCGCCTTCTTAATTTCGTATTCCGTTTCACCAATGATTACCAGACTTCGGAAGACATTGTGCAGGAGACGTTTTTACGGGTATTCACAAAGTGCGGTGAGTACAGGGCTATCGCGCATTTTTCAACATGGCTTTTCACTATTGCGGGAAACCTTGCCAAAAGCGAGCTCAGGCGAAGAAAACGGTGGAAATACCTCGTCATCGATGCGGATAATGACAATCAGGTAAAATACGATATCCCCGATCCCCATATGAAACCTGACCAGATAGCCGCTTTCAGAATTCTCGATGAGAAGGTACAGGAAGCCATCGATACCTTAAATATGAAATATAAAGAAATTCTCATTCTCCGCGATATCGACGGTATGAGTTATCAACAGATTTCAGAAATTACCGGTCTCCAGGTCGGTACGATTAAATCGCGGGTAAGCAGAGCCCGTAAGAGACTGCAACGGAAGCTCAAGGGGCATTCCCCCAGCGATGAGCTTTTCCAGTGGAATGTCCCGCTGCCGAGGTATGAAGGTGTCGAACAGCCCGTGTATATTTAACCTAAGGGACAGAGCGACAAAGCGGTAATACGAGCATTCCATGCGGTGAATATCAGGCAACCATCTCCCGGTATAACCGTTTCCGCTCAACAGTATTGTCATCGTTTTTCACTTCTTTTTATTTATATATACATTTACTTCGCTTATTATTATACTATCCTGGCAGGCAATGCCGGAGACAGAATACTTTTCTCCCATTGGCAGAGAACGGAGCTATATGGATCATTACGGATGCCGCGATGCAACCGAACTCATGACCGATACGAGTATGATCTTTTTCATGATTTCTAATGTTCCTGTACATGATGACGGAAACATAAAAGATCGTGAAAACAATCATGCATCTTATACTATAACCGAAGTGCAATCACCAACAGGAGTCGTTTATGATATCATTTCCGGTAAAAAAAGACGACATTACCATTGTCCTCTGCGGCGCCGCAGGCCAGGGAGTGCAGACGGTCGAGCAGCTCCTTACTCACCTGTTCAAACAGACCGGGTACAATCTTTTCTCCACGAAAGAGTATATGTCGCGTGTCCGGGGCGGCAGCAATTCAACCGAGCTCCGGGTGTCCTCACACAAAGTTCAGGCTTATCTGGACACCATCGACCTCCTGTTCCCCCTGAGCCGGGAAGCCCTTGACCATGTCAGGCGACGTATTTCGCCCGGCACAATCATAATCGGCGAAAAGGAAAAACTCGCACCCGGCGGCGATGACATTCCCGGAATTGTCGATATTCCGCTTTCCGGGCTTTCGCAGAAAATCGGCGGCGCCATCTACTCGAATATTATCATCGTCGGTGTAATCGCCGCGCTTTTCAACATTGACCGGAAAGCTATCGAAGAGTATCTCAGGGATCGTTTCGGGAAAAAAGGCGAGCAGGTTGTCGCAAAGAACATCGAAGCTGTTGACGCAGGTTATGAATTCGGGGATGGATTGACCTCATCGGGGACGGTATCCATCGAGCTGACGAGGGATGCCGGTGTTGAGGACGATATCATCATCAATGGCGGTGAAGCTGTCGGTCTGGGAGCGATTGCAGGCGGATGCAATTTCATGTCGTCATACCCGATGACTCCCTCAACGCCGGTCCTGACATTTCTCGCCCAGCATTCGAAGGAATTCGGCATCATCGTCGAGCAGGCGGAGGACGAGATCGCGGCGATCAACATGACTCTCGGCGCATGGTATGCGGGAGCGCGCGGCCTGGTGACCACATCGGGAGGCGGATTCGCCCTCATGGCGGAAGGATTGAGCCTCGCCGGTATCATCGAATCGCCGATGGTTATCCATCTCGCCCAGCGCCCCGGACCGGCAACCGGCCTCCCGACACGGACGGAACAGGGCGACCTCGAGTTCGCACTTTATGCGGGGCACGGCGAATTTCCCCGGGTTTTATTCGCGCCCGGCACTCTCGAGGATGCGTTCCATCTCACCCGGAAGGCATTCGCTGTCGCCGACAAATACCAGGTTCCGGTTTTTGTGCTGACCGACCAGTATTTCATCGATTCCTACTATAACATCCCTCAACTCGATATATCCGACGGAAAGATCGACCGGCATATCGTGGAAACCGACACCGGGTACAAACGGTACGCTTTTTCCGATAGCGGTATCTCTCCCCGCGGGATTCCCGGTCTGGGCAAGGGACTTGTCGTGGTTGACAGCGACGAGCATGACGAGGAAGGCCATATCACGGAAAACCACGACATGCGAATCCGAATGATGGATAAACGGCTCAAAAAACTCGATGCGGTTGTCAATGAAGCGGTTCCGCCCGAGCTTATCGGGAAAAAAGACGCCTCGACGGTCGTCATATGCTGGGGCTCGACCTTCCCCATTGTCCGCGAGGCGGTCGAGCGGTTAAGTCGTAACGATATGGCGGTGCTCTATTTCAAACAGGTCTACCCGCTCCATCCCGGTACCGGCAGTTTTTTCAAGCACGCCCGTAAACGGGTGATCGTGGAAAACAACGCGACATCGCAGTTTGGCCGCCTGCTGAAACTGCATGCGGACATTGACATTACAACCAGGATTCTCAAGTACGACGGTCTTCCGTTTTCGGTCGAGGAACTCGAAAAGAGACTTCTTGAAGTTATATAAAAAGGGGGAAATCATGGAAACGAATATATTTGACAGCGGCGTCAGGGATATGGCATGGTGCCCCGGGTGCGGCAATTTCGGAATACGGAACGCCATTATGAAAGCCCTGACGGAACTCGGTATCGAACCCCGCAACCTCGTCATGGTATCCGGTATCGGGCAGGCGGCGAAAATGCCGCACTACCTGAGATGCAACACGTTCAACGGCCTCCACGGCAGGGCGCTTCCTCCCGCGACTGGGATAAAAGCGTCGAATCCCGGCCTTACGGTCATCGCTGAGAGCGGCGACGGCGACATGTACGGCGAGGGCGGCAACCACTTCATGAGCACCATCCGGAGAAATCCCGATATCACGAATATAGTCCACGACAACATGGTATACGGCCTCACAAAGGGGCAGGCATCTCCCACGAGTCCGAGAGGGTTTGTCACGCCGGTTCAGGTGAACGGGGTCATTCTCGAGCCGTTCAATCCGCTCGCGGTCGCGGTGGCGCTCGATGCTTCGTTCGTTGCACGGGCATTCAGCGGGGACATGGACAAGACGGTGGATATTCTCAAAAAGGCGATTACCCACAAAGGCTACGCCCTCGTCGATATTCTCCACCCCTGCGTTTCGTTCAACAAGATCAATACCTTCGCATGGTTCAGGGAACACACCTATTATCTCGATGATTCCCACGATTTCCACGACCGGAATGCGGCGTTCACACGGGCGACCGAAAAGGGGCGGCTTCCCCTCGGCATCCTGTATGAAAACCCGGACAAGCCAACATTCGAGGAAAGCCTTGCTGTCTACCAGGACAGCGCCAGCCCCATCATAAAACGCGAGCTCAACATGGAAAAGCTCAGCGAACTGATCGATTCGAAACAGTGAGTTTGTGGTTAACCGGTAAATTCAGGCTACATCCGGGAAAAAAGCACTGCTCCAGTTTACCGGCTGTCATCGAAACGGCGGCCCGGCGAAATCCACAACGCCTGCAATCCCATGAGTCCTTTCCGAAAAGGAGTCATCACCATGAAAACACCACAGTTCCTCACACGCAAATTGTCGTCAGATTATGTTGATGCACAGATAGGATTGGTATTATTCAGTATCATAGGAGGCGGGGCATTATTTCTCGGAATCCAGATTCTCTTGTCCCTCATACTTACTGCGCCCGAGAGATTATTAGGGTTCCTTCTCTTATTGGTTATTTTTCTCCTTTTCATGATTACGGGTATGCTGATACCAATTACTCAGTACTGTTCCAAGAAATTGAAGGAAAGTCAAACACGGGACTGAGCATAGCTTCCTGCGAAAATCGCAGCGGGAGCCGATGTATTTTTCCCTTGTGCCTTATGCCTTATGCCTGTCTTTACCCCTTCCATGTCGGATCGATACGGCCTCCTGTTTCCCTGATGATACCGAACATTCTCTTTTCGAGGTCGTTCACGAGATTCCTGAGCTCCGGCTCTTTGAGCAGGGTGAGCACGTCGTTGGGCTCGGAAGTTTCGCGAACATGGCCGAGGAGATTGACCATCTCGTCGGGGTCTTTCTCGACATCGTACAGCTCATACACATCCCAGACTCCCTGATGGCGCATGTACGCGTACCTGTCCGTTCTGAGGCCGAGCACGGTCGGTGTCTGGGCATACGCGCGCTCCCAGAAGTATTCGTAGAGGAATTCGGTGCGCCATTGCGGTTTTTCGCCATGGATGAGCGGCAGAAAAGACCGTCCGTGCATGGACTGGGGTATCTGAATCCCCGCGGCATCGAGGATTGTCGGCCCAATATCGATATTGAGCACCATCTCGGTGCGGGTTGAATTTTTCCCGGTAAGCGCGGGACAGTGCGCCAGCATGGGAACGCGCATGGAAGGCTCGTACATGCACCGCTTGTCGATGAGCCCGTGCTCGCCGAACAGGAATCCGTTGTCGCCCATGAAGATGACGAGGGTGTCGTCCGCAAGCCCGGCCTCTTCGAGCGTTTCCATGAGACGGCCGATGCTGTCGTCCACCCCGAGCACCGTCTCGCAGTAATCCCGGTAAAACTGGTCGAAATCGGTCGTATGGTTGTACATCCCGTCGACACCGTGCCAGCTCTTGCGTTGACGGCGGACCCAGTCGGGCTTCCCCCGGTAGTTTTCCTCGGTGTTGTAAAACGAAGCCGGCTTGGGGACTGTAACGCCGTTGTATTTCCCTTTGTGACGGGGCGCCGGGACAAAGCTTGCATGCACCGCCTTGTGCGACATGTAGAGGAAAAACGGGCGGTTCCTGTTCTGTTTGATGAAGTCCACCGAATAATCGGTTATGAGGTCGGTAACATATCCCTCGCGTTTCACCTGCTGTCCGTCGATGTTGAAGGTCGGGTTTTCGTACACTCCCTGTCCCCTGAACGACACCCAGCGGTTGAACCCGGGCCGGGGCTCATCGGTCTCGCCGCCCATATGCCATTTCCCGGTAAATCCGGTCGTGTAGCCAGCTTTCTGGAGCAGTTTCGGAAAGGTGATCGTCGAATCGGGCAGACGGGTTGAATTATCGAGAATCTGGTGCTCGTGCGCATAGAGACCGGTGAGGATCGACGCCCTGCTCGGCGAGCAGAGGGATGTAGTCACGAAAGCATTTTTGAGATGGACGCCGTTCCCTGCCAGACGATCAATGTGGGGTGTCCTGAGCACAGGATGTCCCATGAATCCCATGGCATCATACCTGAGATCGTCGATGAGAACGAAAACGATGTTCCGCCGTGAGGATTGTGCTCCCGCGACAAGCGGCGAGGCAGCAGCAGCCGCTCCGGCGACTTTCATGAAATTTCTCCGGCTGAACGTGTTCCCCGGGCTCGAACCATGATGACTGTTCATGCGTATTCTCCTGTCATGAGGAATCAGGATTGATATGAAAACAGACCATTCACATTGCGAATTTTAAGAATTTGTAAATCTGAAATCGTAAATCGTAAATCGAATTACATATCCCCGTATGTTTTGAACATATTGCACCGGGGGGCGTTTGTCAACGAATGTATTGTTTTGATAAAATTTTTTAGGAAAAAATCACTTGACAAAAATAATTTACTATGGTAGATTTCCCTTAATAGAAGATGCACAAATACCCATTCAGTGGTTTTCAATTCCGGACGAATGATTTTAATCGGTATAACAGCAGTCACACTTTCAATGCAAAGGAGAAAAACCTTGAAAACTGTTAAATCGTGTATTCTGCTCCTCGCGGTCATGATGATCGCCGCCCCTGTTTTTTCGCTCGACTATGGCACCATGGTTCCGCTCCGGTTCGGGACGACCGAGAATGTTACTTTGTGGAAAACAGACTGGTCGCCAGACGGGAAATGGATTGCATTCGGGGGGGATGAGGATATATGGATCGTTTCTACCGAAACCGGCGAAATGAAAAATCTCACTGCCGATATCGACGATCGTTGCAGTGTTCCGGAATTTACCCCTGATGGGAGCGCAGTCACATATTCAAGGATGATCGTCGATTCGGAAACGAAACAGGCGCGATGCAAAATAGAAAGTATCGACATCGATTCCGAAAAACGCATGACGTTCATGAACGAGGCATTCGCCGGTACACTGTCACAGGATGGTTCCCTGTTCGTTTATATTTACTGGCCCGATCCGGAAAAAAAAGAGAACATGACCTATGCAGTATACGATTTCGGAACTCAAAGTCCCATAAACCTCGGTATCGATTTTCATAACGGAGAGCCGATTTTTAATTTTGGTCATTCGTCAATCAGCCCCGATAATACCAATTTCGTGACCACACTCATTGAGCCTTCGGAAAACAGGGATGCAAGTAATATGCATGCATTCTACAGGATTTTTTTTGATGGACGAGCGCCGGAAATGATACTTAACGACGCTGATCCGTGGTATCCGAAGTATTCGCCCGACAGTAAGTGGATACTGTACACACGTCATGACTATACCGACATGGACACTGCACGGAACCTGCCCGCCCGCGACATGTATGTCTTTAACACCGAAACGGGTGAATCAACGAATCTCCTTCCGGACAATCCCTATGGCAGCCTCTGTGGAAGCTGGTCCCCGGATGGAAGTAAAATCTGCTATATTCTCGATAAAAACGGGGAGTATGAACTCTATATCCGTAATTTTGAATTTTATACTCCGGTCGACGATGGCCTTCAGCTCGGTGTCGATGAACAATCACCTATGCCGTTCGCACTTCGCGGTAATTACCCGAACCCGTTCAACCCGACAACGACCATCGAATTTTCGCTGCCCGATGCCGGACAGGTCAACCTTACAGTCTACAATGCGGCCGGCCAGAAAATCCGTGACCTCGTGTCCGGTATGGTGAATACCGGCGTTCATTCTGTAGTCTGGAACGGCCGTGACAATACGGGTGCCCCTGTTTCCGCCGGCGTATATTTTTCGAGGCTCGAAATGAACGGGCAGACAGCGACCGGAAGAATGATACTCGTGAAATGAATTCTCTGACTACTTTTTTTTAAAAGGAGGCAGTGTATGAAACCGGTCACTATATGTATGCTTTCCGTCGTAATCATTGTTGCGGTCCTCACCGGATTCGCTCTGGCGGACAAGTACGGAACTCCCGTATCCACCGGCGGGAATAGCTTCAAATCCGTTACCGCAATTGACTGGTCTCCCGATGGCAAATGGATTGCGATGGCGGTGCAGGGGAAAAGTATCATTATTCACGCAGAACAGGATGCCTCCACAAGCGATATCTGGATTGTCCCCACCGAGGAAGGCACCGCGATCAACCTTACGAAAAACGATCCCGCACAGGGGATTTACACTGGTTGTTTCGGCTGGCCGGATTTTACATACGACAGCAGCGAAGTAACCTTCACAAAAATGTTCGATGTGTTCGATGGGGATGATCGCAGACAGGAATTTACCATAGAAGGCATCAATATCACCACCGGCGAAAAACGTGTTATCCTGGGGAAAAACTCAAATCTCGGGTATTGGAACAATGACGGGCGGTATATGGTTTATATCGACATGACGGACAGGCCGGTGATAGAGAATCAGGATGAATTTGAATTCAGAGTGGTGGAATATGACACCGGCAGCGAAGTATATGCCAGCACGTTTCCGGGAGATGCATGGCCCCGGTTCGGATTTGGGATTTCAAGTATCAGCCATGACAATACACACTTTCTTACATCGCTCTATGAAAAAGAGGACACCGATATCGATGACGAGTGGGCACTTTACAAGATTCCATTCGACGGTGGCGCTCCCGTGCTGCTCGTATCGCAGGGATCGCCGTTATATCCGGTATATTCTCCTGACGGGAAATGGATTTTATATACGAACTGGTGGCTGAAAAATTATGGGGGTACCAATTACGGACCTTATCCGGACCAGTTCGCCCAGCTCTGTGTCTACAATGTCGAAACGGGGGAAGTGACCACACTGCTCCCTGATTGTCCTTACTGGAATTACTATGGGTGCTGGTCTCCGGACGGCAGGCAGATATGTTACATTCTTCGAAACAAAGACACCTCTGAACTGCGCATTCTCGATTTCGAGTTTGCGGAGGAAGAATTGCAGCTGGATGTCGAGGATAATGCTCCGGTGGACTTTGCCCTGAAAGGCAACTACCCGAATCCGTTCAATCCCTCGACGACCATTGAATTCTCGCTGCACGATGCCGGACAGGTAACGCTTTCCGTCTACAACGCAGCGGGTCAGAAAATTCGTACCCTTGTTTCAGGGTCCATGAGTTCCGGTATTCATTCGGTTGTCTGGAACGGCTGTGATGATGCGGGCATTCAGGTTTCGGCCGGTATATATTTTTCGAGGCTCGAAATGAACGGTGCTGCTGAAACCAGCAAGATGATACTCATGAAATAAGCTTTACCCGCAACACCTGCCTGTAAAGCTCCCGAAGGGTGTCCGGTACTATCGGACACCCTTTTTATTGTATACTCCACAACCGTATTCTAAAACAAATACTTGAAATTTCTTACAGATTATATGACATTTATATTCATGATTAATATTGTTTCTCTCTGTTGAACAGATTTACTAAAAAGGACTGCGGCATGAACAAGGTAAAAATCACCGTCGTCAAACGTCTCGATTTCAATGAGATTCATTCCGGCTCGAATCTTCCCTGTTCGACTGATCTCGCCCCGGTTTGCGAGGTGTTTTCAGAGGGACAGGAATTTGTCACCGACATGACCACTGTGCCCGAAGGCTTCTGCACCTTTGCGTTTGTGGACCTTGCGCGGTATATGAGCGGTCTTAGGGCTGGCGCCGACTATCACTGGATGAACGAAAAAGGGAAAGTGCTGGCCTGCTGCACCGATGGTTTCAGACCGGTCGTTTTCTGCCTTGAACGTATCGAGGAGTGAACAATCCGGGCTTAATTCCCGCATGCATATCTTACAGATGTGATGTTTACGTTTCTATTTGCTTTAACTGAAGGGACCAGGCATGGGTAGCAGAAATAAAAATCTCTGTTTCGTGAAAAAGCATATCATTCCGGGTATTGTCATTACAGCCGCTCTCCTTGTCTTCGCCGGTATTTCCTGTTCCGGCGGAAACGGAACGAAACCGTCAGGTGAAACATGCGATATCCTGATCGCCGGCGGAGGTACCGGTGGTGTCGCTGCGGCGCTTCAGGCCTGCGACATGGCAGATGAATGCGGAATAAAAAGGATCATCATTACCGAGGAGACATCATGGCTCGGCGGACAGTATACCTCGCAGGGAGTGACCGCCTCGGACGACAACGGTCTTGTGGAGCAGGGCCGCTATTATGAAGCCGCTTCCGAGCTCTATTTCCGGTTTCACGAGACTGTTCGCGACCTTTACAGGCCGAAGGCCCTTGAAACAGCCGAAAAAACCGGGCGGACAGGCGCCGGAGAAACAGCAGCGCGAAAAGCCGAGATAGAGTGGATACGGGGTACGAAATTCTCGCCGGGGAACGCATGGGACTCGCGTATGAGTTTCCTTCCGGAGGACGGAGTCAGGGCAATCGATGCGATGCTCAAACCATATCTCTCAAGCGGCCTGCTTACTGTCATGTACAACACAGTCCCGGTTGCGGTGATTAAGGACGGCGACCGTGTAACGGCGGTGAGAGTACGTGATACCAAGAAAGGCGGAGAGACTGTCATCAGAGCCTCCATTACCCTCGATGCGACCGAACTGGGAGACCTCTTCCCGCTCTCGGGAACACCCTACCGCGTGGGAATCGAGGCATCGACCGATACGAACGAGCCCTCGCTGTTCGACGAGAAAGGAAACGTTCTCTATCCCGAGCCGCTTCCTCACTGCACGCAGGCGTTCACCTATCCGTTCGCAGTCGAGTGGCGCCCGGAGGGCGAGGACAACCGTCTCCCATGGGAAAACCGTCCCGCAAGCTACGAGCGTAACCGTTACCGGTTCACCATGGTTGACAGCGACCGCTGGTTTCTCATGACACGATGGAACGATTACGCCCGTGCAAAGGTTTGGGAAAAAAACCGCAGAACCGGCAGTAAGGATATCCTGCCATGGATACCCTCGTTCTGGACCTATCGCCGTATGCTCGATGCGCGGCTTCTGAATCCCGACATCAAGGCCGATCTTTTCCCGCGCTTTATCGACGGCTCTTGGAAAACGGCGTTCGATCCTGAAAAAGACCCCCTCTATTTCATCCCGAACTGGCAGCACAACCGTCCCGCCGCAGGCGATATCATTGAGGTCAACTGGATCAGCAACGATTACGCCGGCGAAACCATCATCGATGTCACTCCGGAGGAATGCGCAGAAGTTCTTCAGCGGGCGCGTGAACTGTCTCTCGGATTCATGTTCTGGCTCTGGTATGAAGCGCCAAGGGACCCGGGCGACCCGAAACTCGATCCATCGAAGGAGGAAAACTGGTCGGTCGACCCGGTCACCGGTAAAAACCGCGGGTGGGCAAACCTGAAATACCGCCCCGATGTCATGGGCACGGAGGACGGGCTGAGCATGTACCCCTACATCCGTGAATCACGGCGTGTGAAAGCGCTCTATACCGTCCGTCAGCAGGAACTTATGGGACCACGGACCGGACGCGCGAAACTGTTCCACGACACGGTCGGTATCGGGCACTATTTCCTCGACATCCACCGCTGCGATCTTCACACCGACAAGAAAATCGACGTTCAGTTCAAGCATGTCCAGTTCGAGGACGGAAGCTGGGGCGGAGAGAACTCGACCGGCCGGTTCCAGATACCGTTCGGCTCGCTCGTACCGGAGAAAACCGACGGTCTCCTTGCGGCGGCAAAAAACATTGGCCTTTCGCGGATCGCGGCATCCACGTACCGTCTCCATCCCGTTGAATTCCAGATCGGCCAGGCTGCCGGAGCCGCTGCCGCCCTCTGTCTGAAATGGAACTGCCAGCCCCGCGACTTCTGGGTCGAGGCGCCGGGCGCAACTCCGGGAGAAGCGGAACAGCGGCTCAGACAACTCCAGCATGAGCTGATCCGCCGTCATGTGCCTCTGTTCTGGAACGAGGACTGCGGCTGGGATACCGGAAATTTCGAATCTGTTCAGTGGGCATGCCTCCTCGAAATTATGGAACCTCACGGTCCCCGGTTCGAGCCGGATGCACCGCTCAGCCGCGCGGAAGCGGCGCTCGCTCTCGCCCGCATGGCTCCGGAGCCGCGCAAAGACGGCATATGCACCATCCGGTTCACCGATGTGTCGTTCGATAACCGCAGCCTGATCGAGGCGCTCTCGTTTCTGGAACAAAAAGGCGCGCTCGGATGGATCGGGGGAAGTATATTCGAGCCTGACATGCCGATATCGACAGAAGAATTTTCATCGATGCTCGCATCGGTTGTTCCTGATATACAAGCAGCTGCTCCCGGAGGTCAGCATGACAATATAAGCCGTGGCACAGCGGCGCAGATACTGTACAAGGTGGTTGCCCGACGGTTCATATTATCCGGTATACGGTAATGTATTTTCCGATTAAGATTTCCTTTGTCTTAACGAGAATACGGTGACTCGCCGTGCTGCCGTTCTGACGCTGCAAAGTTGGAGCCGATTGTTAACTGATAAAAATATATAACCGGGATATTTTTTCTCTTTGATATTTCAAGTTTCAATGTTATACTTTAAATAATGATTACTAATATTTTTTCCTGATACATATATAAGTTGTTCATTGAATTGTTTTTTACTCCCCAAACATTTTAATCCTTCTATATTCAGTTTCATTCGTGCCTCTGATTGAACGGTTTTGCGGTTTAAAGCATTTAGAATATATGTTCATTTGTATATTTTAATTATAATTTATATTCGTTATTATCACCATTTGTACTGTTTCATTTTCACGAAAGGAGCTACATGTGAAAAAGATCCTTGCACTGCTCTTGATCGTTTCCATGGTCTTTGCCGTCGGGTGTCTGACCAGTGACAGCAGCAAAAACGATGACGAGGTCGATAACGGCGGCGGAACAGGTGGGTCGCTCAAAGCGGAAAACTACATTCCGCTGGTGAAAAACGCCACATGGAAATGGCAAAGCACCGATGAATCAGGTTATTCCTACACCTATACCGATGTATTGACCGGCACAACGACACGGGACGGGAAAACATACTGGGTCATGAATGAAGATAGTTCAGACAATCTGTTCCGCCTGTCAAATAACATCATGTATTCATACGCGGAGGGTGAATACCTCGAAAAAGCTCATGCCCAACAGTTCAATCTCGGGAGTACCGAAATCCCGTTATATAATTTCAACAAATCTGTCGGCCAGACATGGACAATTTTTTCCGATACCATGTCCGAAGAGGGATATTCTGCAACCATAAACTGGACCGGAAAGTATATCGGCCTCAAAGACGTAACCGTTCCTTCCGGAACGTTTAAGAACTGCGCTGTATTCGAAAGTACCATGAAGACAGAATACACATCAGAGTGGGGAAAAGGGAGCTATGACGAGATCAGCACCACCTATTTCGCTCAGGGCATAGGTCCCGTCAAAACCATTGATAAATACACGGATTATGAAGACGGCAAACTTTCCTATGATTATACCTCTACCGACGAGGTGATTTATTACAATATTCCCGGCGGTCCGAGCGGAGGCGACAATACCGGCGGCGGCGGAAGCGGAACATACAATGTCTCGGGATATATCACGGATTCCACCGGCAAACCGCTCCAGAACGTCCTGGTAAGCATTACCGTTTCCGGCGAGAAGCTCGAAACATATACCGATTCCGATGGCGAATATCTGATAATCGAAGTCCCCAACGGAACCTATACCCTCACTCCTTCAAAATCGGGTTATACGTTCACACCCGCATATATAACCGTTACAGTCAATGGAGATGATTTCTCAGCGACAACGGCAATAGTCGGAAAAACCGAAAGCGGTGGTGGCGGCGGAACTACCGGCGGTACCTATTTCCCGACTACAAAGGACGCTACATGGAACTGGAAGTCTGTCATCAAGAATGCCGACGGCGACCTCTTATACGATGATACGTACCATGTGACGATGTCGATCTCGAGCCCCTTTGACGGTAAAGATTTCGTCCTCATGGACATTTCAAACGACTGGAACGATCCGTTCGTCAGGTATGAAACTTCCGAAAATGTTGTCTATTTCCATTACGATGACGATTCATATATCTGGTTTAAAGCAGCTGCAAACGCCGCGGACGAAGGAGGTACTTTCCCCTTCTATAAATTCGGCGTTTCGGCGCAGGCATCCTGGGATGTGTTTTCATACCAGTATGACGAGAACACGCTTATCACCTGTAAGGGAACATACCTCGGAAAAGAAGCGGTGACGGTCGCGGCGGGAACATTCTCCGATTGCGCTAAAATCCTGCTGACATTCACGAAAACCGAAAAGCACTACTCGCTCATCACCAACAGCTACATAACCGAAACGACGGTGCTTGCTTCCCAGCGATGGTTCGCTGCCGGTGTAGGAATGATCAAGAAAGAATCGACCCGGACAATCGATATGGTGGTCTCCGATATTACTGTTGACGAGGTAACGGGCTATACAATTCCTTAACAGGCGGCAATAACCCTGATATATTATTCTTCAAACCGAAAAATCAAGATGGCTGGGTGTTCTGACCCAGCCATCTTTTTATGCTGTTACGTCGAGTTCCGAAACCATAAAACCGGATTCTGTTGAATTATACGAATGGATCCGTATTTCACCGGTTGAGCACATCGACCGGGGGTGCAGGTTCCCAGCCGTAATCAGGCTCGAAATGCCGCCAGAGGAGCCTCGATATATCCCGCAAGAGCACAAAACCCTCGTTGGTCTCTTCCCAGCTCTGGTCTTCCTGGTTCTTGGTGATGACACAGAACACATAATCACCGGATGGCGCATTGACGAGCACAACCTCGGATCGCGACCGGTTCAACGCCCCCTGTTTCGATGCGGCCTGCACATACGGCGGTATCTGCGAGAGCGCCTCGCCGTTCCAGTAAATGCGGGTGAGTATTCGGTACATCGCCTCACACGCAGAGGGGCTTATGATATCGTTCCTGCGGATTCTGACGAAGAGATCACACAGCTCGCGCGGTGATGTCTGTCCCCAGCCGTACTGCTCGTAGGCGTCCTCTCTTCCCGGTGTGCGGGCATTGATCCGTAGCGATCCGAAGCCGTTTTCTTCGAGCACACGGTTGATATTCATTCCCGAACCGGCGAGCTCCTGGCACCAGATGGAGGCGGAATTGTCGCTGATGGTGATCATGAGCATGATGAGCTTGCTGAGCCTGATTTTTTCGCCAATCTTGAAACAGGCGAGGATATCCTCGTTCATACCTTTGTATGTATACGTCCCGTCATATTCAAGCACCTGATGGAACGAGAGTTCTCCGCGGTTCATGCGGTCGAAAAGGGCGAGCATGATCGAAACCTTAATGAGGCTGGCTGTGGGAAAGAGCTCATCGGCGCGGTGCTCCGCCGTTCTCCCGCTCGGCAGGTGGTGAACATAGACTCCCACATCGCCGCGAAACGGCTTGATGAGATTTTCGATCTTTTCGGTCAGCTTACGGTCGGGTTTCATACGTGTTTTTTGTGCGGCGGCGGCATGTGCATCGGTCGGGGTCATGCCTGATGATATATACCCCAAGCCTGTCAGGCCAACCGTTGAATTCACGATAAAGGAGCGACGTGTGCTGTTGCTGTCCATACTGGTAACTCCGGCATTATTCGTTTACGCTTTTTCCGTGAAAAATTATGGCTGTCGTAGTGCTTCGACTGTTATTCCTCCACTATCTTCGAGTCCTGGTATATGTGTACCGTCCTCTTCGACCCGCCGGGAACAGTCGTTGTCACCCGGGCATGCCACCCGTCGCCGGTCGTCTCCATTACCGGCGGACCATCGAGGCTTTCCTGACGCGCAAAGGTGTAGCCGAGCTCCTTGAGGGTTGCTGCCCACCGTTTATTTTTACCGTAAAAATCGCGCTGTGCATAATAGATATCGAGCAGCACACGACGCGCAGATATAGTCGGGTCCGGACGAAACGTATCCGTTCCCATGGGTGCTGTGGAAAACTGGACATACCCGAACATTTCCGGGCAGTGCATGTTGCAGACACCCTGATCCGACCATGTCCAGTTGTCACAGGCGATGGGGCCTTCCCGTCTGGTACGCTTGTAGGCGTTGTTCGGTACATCCTGCGGTGTCAAGTCGGCGGTTACGATCTCGAAGGGCCATTCGACCCGCGAAAAATTGACTCTCCACTGGTCGCCGTTACGGGGCGGGCAGGGACGGTGTGCGTATTGTTCGAGCGTTGTCCATGGCATGGCTATCTCGATAGACCATCCCCGGTCGGTGTCACGGGGGTCGTTGATCGTGCCGTCTACAAATACCGCTGTCCTGAGACCAGCGATATTCCACGAACAATCCGCCGGGCCGCCGTCACGGTACGCTTTTTTCAGGAAAAGGTCCCACGCGACGTTGAGCACGTTCATTTCGAGCTCGTAGTATTCCTGGTTGTCTCCGTTCGGGTCGATGAAAACCTCGATGTCGTTGTCGTTGCAGATAATCTGGTCACGGTAAAGGAGCGTTCCCCAGACGTGCGGTTCCTCGATCTCGACTCCGAAATAGAAGTAGTAGTTGTCCCAGAGCATCTTCGCCCGTGTCCTGAACCGCGGGATCGGCTGAAGCCCCCCCTCGATATCGGTAAAATAGTTTGTCCACGGCGCCTGTTTCCAGGACGTTTCGTCGAGCCTGCCATCGAGCTCGATGCCGCCGGCGGTTCGATAACAGATGTACTGCTCCTGGTCTACTGTTCTCATATGCTGCCACCGTGCACGGTCGGGTACCTGGGCATATGCTGCACAGGCAGATACAATAATGGCGCATACCATGAAACAGACGCTGGTGGTTTTCAACCCGGGCATAAGTACCGGTCGCTCCTGTGCTTTTTGACATTTCATCGTTTACAGCCTCCGTTGTATCTGTTATTCGACGGTTACTTTTGAAAACTGGTCTATGCTCACGGTTTTCTGGCTGCCGTCCGGCAGTTTGACCGTAAGTGTGGCAGTGTATCCGTCGCCGGACCGTTTGATGACCGGCGCCTTGACCACGCTCTTGTGTGTCGGAACAGCGAGACCGAGATCATCGATCGTCGTTGCCCACCGGTTGTTTTTCCTGAAAAAATCGCGTTGTGCATAATAGATTTCATGGAGGATCATCCGGGCGGGTTCAGTCGGGTCGGGCCGGAACTCAACCGTTCCGGGAATACCGGTCGAGAACTGGACATATCCCCATTTTTCCGGACAATGCATATTGATGATGCCCTGGGGCGACCATATCCAGTTTTCGCACCGCGTTCCATCCGCTTTCGTGAGGAAACTCTTTTCCGTTTTCCGGACATTCGTGGTAAGGATGATTTCGGGAAGATACTCGACCCGTGAAAAGTTCACGCGCCACTGGTCGCCATCACGAGGCGGCGCCGGTTTATGGGCAAATTCCTTGAGCACTGCCCACGGCAGCGCAAACTCGACCGACCATCCCTGATCCTCATCCTTCGGGTCGTTGAGTGTGCCGTAGACATGAACCGCGGTCTTGAGACCGGGGATTTCCCAGCCATTATCGGCACCCATGCCGGGACTGAAATCCTTGTACGGCCGCTTAAGAAAGAGGTCCCATTCTGTGTTGAGGGCGTTGATTTCGATTTCGTAGTACTCGTGGTTGTCGCTGTCGGGATCGATGAATATCTCAAAGTCGTTGTCGTAAAATATAACCGCATCGTGTTTGGTGAGCGTCGCCCAGACATGGGTATCCTCGATGAATGCGCCCACGTAGAAATAGGTGTCGTCCCAGAGCATTTTCGCCTGTGTGCGGAACCGCGGCCTCGGTTTTGCATCGCCCTCGATATCGCCGAAATACTCGGTCCAGGGAATGTATGTCCATGCCTCTTCATCGAGTTTGCCGTCGATCACCACCGGTTTTGTCGCACGGTAGCACACGTATCCCCTCGGCACGATGAACCGCATGCGGGTGAAATCGTCCCAGCCCTGTGCTTCGGCAGCGTGGACATACAGCATTTCCGGACAACAGATCACAGCGAGCAAAAACATACCCTTTATCATCTCCTGAAATCGGAGCTGCGCAACCATGCTGCGGAATCCGTTAACCATTACCAGCCTCCCCGGTCTATTGATGTTGTATCATCTGGTGCTCTCAGTTTTTTTCATACCACCGCGAACGGAGGACAGTCACCGTATCGCAAGCCTGAACGGGATAATCCCGTACGGTTATGGTGTTCCCCGCCACGGATTCGATTTCGAAGCCCGTCTCGCCCGCAAGAACATAACTGCCTTTGAGATCATTGCCCGCCGAAACGGGATCGGCACAGGTGAAGTTCCTTCCCCCGGCAGCCGAAACCCTGAGAGTCGTGCGGGCTTCGGGGATTGTAATGGCAGTCTCTCCGCAGCGCAGCCCGGTGCCGTCGAGCAGGTATCCCTGCATCATCGTTCCGCCGGAATCGAGCGATACGAATCCGAACCGTCCCGCCATCGTGACAGGCCCGTACGAACGCTGCTCATCGTCGGGTGATGATATAATGTAATCGGTTCTTCCCTCGAGCTCAACAGCAACCGCCATAGCGCCGCTCACGGGATCCTCGGCCACAAGATGTGCCGACCTGACCGGAGATACTCCGCCGGTGTAAGGCGCGAGAACGACCGCATATGCGCTTTCCGCATCTTTCCGGGCGGTCCGCTCGGCCAGTATCTGCTGAATGGGCGGGGCATTGAGTTCATCGCCGTGGTAGCTCCGCCAGCCCGGCGCATCGGCGATGATGAGACGGTCGACTCCGGTGAGCATGGTCATGTCCATACGGACGCCGTCCTGTTCCCATGTCGCGGTGAACGGTCCTTTCGGCTGCATGGCGCGGAGATTGCCGAGCCATTCGATCTTATCCCTGCACGGCTGGGGTTTGCCGCCGGTTACAGCGACCAGGTTCCCGTTGCAGTTGAAACAATACTGGTGACGGGTACCGCCGCGGACGCGGAAAAAATCGACCGCATACGTCTGCCCGCCGGGTATCTGCACGAGCGCCGTCGTGCGGCGGTAACGGTCGCACTGTTTGTAGGCATTGGCCGAAGCCTGAACGACTTCCACTCCGGGAGCGGCGCCGAACAGCTCAAGCACAGAATGGCATCCTTCGCCGTCCTGCGACATGCCGTCCACGGTCACGATGTTGTGCGACAGGGTGCTCTTCGTCCAGGCGTTCCGCGGGTCGTCCCAGATATATCCGCGGTCGGTGGCAACTTCCTTGCCGTGGGCGATATAGATGAGGCCGAGAGTGTCGTAGTGACGGTGTCCGCCATGCTCGTAGCCGTTCAGATAGAGTGCGGTATGCTTCTTTGCGGAACCGCCGCGCAAGACAGCCACATGCCATCCGGGGAACCATTCGGTATACAGAGGAAAACCTCCGCTTCCGGTTACTTTCAGGTCGGGGTCACGGTGCCAGAGGGCATATTCGCTGCCCTTTTTAGCCAGCGGGGCGCCCTGGGCCTCTTCGAGCAGACCGGCGTACGAGGGATCGTAACGGTCGGCAAGAAGCTCGGCGTACATTGGATTGATCCCCTCTCCGTAATGAGTGTCGCCGACAACCGGATACCGGCGATTGGGATCGAGCATGCGCACCATGCTCTCCTGTGCGAGACGGTAGCGGTCGAGGCTTGTGAACGGGTTGAAATCGCGGAGCGGTTCGCCCTTTTCCGGGACATATCCGGAGGGGTCGGAGTAACCCGCGAGAATTTCGGGAATATCGCGCATGAGACCGAGATGCATTGCCGAATAGGAAGGCGATTCCCTGCAGAAGCCATCGAAATGGAAGCTGTGCTCCATGAGCGCTTCAAGACCCTCGAGGGCACGGCGGGCGCTTTCGGGACGGTTGAACAGGATGCCCACTGCGGCGCTCAACGCACGGGAGGGTCCGCATTTGTTGTTGATCTCATCCCAGTTCTCCGAATCGACGCAGCCCGCAATGATGAGGTCGTTTACGATGTGTTTTTTCATCTCAACGCTGATGACCGGTTTCCCATCGGCTGTTCGTGCATTTCGTATGAGATCATAAGCGACCGTCATATCGAGGATAAAATCGCCGTCGGTTCCGCTGCAGCCGAATCGCCCGGCTCCCCAGAATCCGTTGTTCAGCACTGCATGATCGCCCTGGGTGTGGAGGCCCGGGAAAGCGGTTATGATGGTTTCGATGGGAAATCTGCCGCCGCGGGGATATTCGCCGAGCGATTTCGCTGCTTCGGCGGGCGGGCAGTCCGCATAGGTTCCGTTGTAGGAATGATACAGCCAGTTCGGATACCGCCGTGCCATAATATCCATGATCAGGGCGGCGCGCTCGGCATATTTCACATCGCCGGTGACCGCATAGAGTCTGGCAAGTGTAAGTACCCTGCCGATGCACCAGCTCGCCTTGCAGTAGCGGATGACGCCGCTGAAACTCGTATGCACCGGCCATGAAGCCCATCTGAACGCGTATTTCCCCGATGTATCACCGGGGTGCGCCCGCTCTTCATCGGTCAGGAAGAAAGTGAACGTCTGCCCTGTTTTCGGAGCTGTCATGCTGCCCGTTTCCGGGTATTCGGGATTGGGATACACCGTGCCACAGTACTTGCAGGTCAGCTTGTCGGGGTCTTCGACACTCCACCGGTAGAGGCCCGTCTCGCCCATCGAGGAAAGCCTGCCCACGCAGGCGGGACAGTTCTGGCCGTAGGTGGGCCACATGGTCAGCTCGGAGATCATGTGTTCGAAGAACTCAGGTTCCTGCTTCATGGCATAATCGACATTGCGCTTCCAGCCTTCCACGATTTCCTGCGCCCAGGGGTAGCGCTTTACATTCTCGCGGGCACGAGCGACATCCTGCTCCTTATACAGTGTGAATGGCCCGGTACCGGTCTTTTTCGAGCACCCCGGACACAGCGCAACCATCAAAAGCATAAAAAACATCGACCATCTTACCATTGCTTCCTCCGCTTTAACAGTTCCATGCCGGGCGTAACCAACTCAAGTCTCCCGCAGGAGCCACCTGACCGCGTTTTTCTGGAGTTTCATATACTCCGGGTTCCACATCACCGAGATCATGTGTCCCGGCGCCATGAAGCACACACGTCCCTTGCCATACTCATACGCCCAGCCTGCCTCACACGATATACCCTGGTCGCCATAGACAAGGCCGTCAGCGTTAACACTCCGCATGAGCACGTACTTCGGGTCCTTATCGTACGTCACATAGTGCTGCTCGTCGGTGACAAGGAAATCGTTCACTCCCCTCGTTATGGGATGGCTGCGGTTCGTGATCCGCACATGAAAGGGGCGGACCGCCGGATGCCCGGTGTAGATGGCACCCTCGACATCGCGGTAGTCTTTGTTCGAGAGCGACACGTGGCTGTTGTTGTGGAAGAAAAAGGCCGAGCCGCCGTTCTCCACGAATTCCTTCACCGCACGGCCCTGGTCGGGCTGCATCCACATGACCGGCTCGCTTTTCATTTCCGGCAGTGGCGGAACGCTCTTGATATCCGCGCCGGACCCGGATTCGTACCCCGGATACGAGCCCATGTAGCCGTCCGGCCAGAGCATGCCGTCCCGAAAGACGATGAGCATCTTGTAGCCATCGAGCGTCTCCGCATTGAGCAGGGTGACCTCGTCAGTGAAATCGATTGAGAGACCCGCCTCACGGACGAGTGTCCTGCCGAGCGAAGTGCGGATGTAGTCGGAGTTGTGATAACGGTCTCCGACGAGGGCGAACGCCGTGGCTTTTTTAAGGGCTGCATGTGAACGCTTTGGAAAAACAGCCGTCCCGAGCGCTGTCAGCGCACCGATGCCGCCGAGCCGGAAAAGCGACGAGCGGCGGGAGAGAGATTTACGTGATTTCATACAGCGGACTCCTTGATTTTATAAATTATAAAGTTTGAAATCATTCCCCGATGTATAAATTTTCATTCCCTATCAATCCGCTTAATCCTTGATTCATACATCCCCTGTCACATGAGCTCCAGAAATGTCACTTTCTCCCTGAGAAAATTCCGCGGCAGGCGCATATCCCCGACAGTACACCGTCTGACTTCCCACCATACACCCTTTTCGTCGGGATAACCGTAGCCATGCTGGTCGAAAACAATTGGTTTTCCCCTGTATTCTCCAAGATAGAGCTGGCAGTGGTCGCCGCAGCTCTGGAGGGTGACAAATGGCTCGTTTTCATTCATCTTTTCATAATATTTCTCCGCGCCCATGTCGGGGAGAAGAACCGTGGCATTGTTGTTGTTATAAAAGGTGAACAGGGCGTTGTGACAGGGCAGAACGAATCCGAAACAGGCAAAAATATCGCGGTAGATTGTCTCGTGCTGACGGCCGAACCAGGCGCCGCTCCAGTCATAGGGAGTGCCGAGGAGCCTGAATGCTATCGTGACAATGTTGCGCCGCGTATAGGGAACAAGGCCGACATGGACATCACCCGTATCGGCAATCCACGCCGTCTCGGTGGCGAACTTCCCGTTCATTTTACGGACAGGAACCTTCACTAGACGGGGATTTGCTCCGGAAACAAGGGGGAGCCGTGTTCCAAGGCCGAACCACCCTGAAGCATAAGTACAGCTCTCATCGGTATAAAACTGCACACGGTCGTTTGTTGCCACAATAAAATCAGGGGCATTGACAAATTCATCGATCTCTTTCACGGTGCAGAATGCGATATCATCGCTCCTCGTCCAGCCATATCCCGCCTCGCACAGCACGAACAGATACTCGCCCGATTTCGATACATGGAGTATCTGCACCGGCATGCCTATTTTGATTACTCCGATATTCCAGAGGTCCCAGCGTTCTTTCCTCGATTGCGTCAGACCGGTCTGCTGGGGGAAAAAAGAGGGTATATTCCTGAGCCGTGCGGTGCGGACAGCGATACCATGATGTACGGTGACCGTATCTTTCGCCGTATCGAGCGATATTTCGCGTTCGAATGCATCGATTTCCTCTGCGCTGTACCGTATGGCCAGCGCGTTTCCATACTCCTGCTGACGGAGATATGCTGTTTCGGCCTGGAGCCTGTTTCTGACCGTATCGGCAACAGCCTGAGGAGATAAAGAGCCAATATTCGGAACGGAAATAGAAAATCCGGGCCACCATTGAATCAGAACTGGCCTGCGTTCCGGCGGAACATCCCTGAAGGGATCGGGAGAGGTTATGAACCGTTTGTAGACCGCATTCATGATCTCAATTTTATCCGGGGTCAGTATAACCTCATCCGGGTTTTTCATCCGCGCTGTCCAGTAAGCCGGATCGAGCATTTCAGGAAGAATCCAGGGAAGGGGATCGGGAGCTCTGTTATAGAGGGCATCTCCGGTTTCGGGAATAACAAACTGCGTTTCAGGGTCAATTTTATCGGAAATAATTACCGTGGAAAAGCAGCCAAACACAACGGCAATAAAAAGAAAGACCCTGACCTGATTCTTCATGCAGAACCTCCGGAATTGAAAGATTACCGGGATTAAAATTTATGCTGATCCGGATTATTTAAAAATATTTATAACAAATCTGCGAAAATCCGCATTCTATCAGATTATTATGAACGGCTCGGATCAGGGAATTCCCGTTTCAATTATTCCATAATGAAAAAAGTCTGTCCCTGTTTGTCTTATCGTCGACGCTTCTGCCCACCGGGATATACCGTATGGTGGCCTTTCCCGCGAGCTCTTTTTCGAGGATGCGCCAGAAATCGAAAACAACGACCTTTTTATCTCCGAAATCCTCTGCCCTGAGAGCCTTGAACTCCGGGTCCGGTGTGGTGATGAGCACGACATCAGCCTGATCGAGGCATTCTCTAAGGGAATCGAGTATCACCGTTCTGTCGCCAATCTCGTTCCGGGCGGCATTCCCCGCGAGCGGGTCATATCCGATGACTCTGACCCCCGCTTCCGATAAAGCCTGTGCTATATACAGCGATTGAGATTCTTCGACAACGTCCGAATACGGTTTATATGCCAGCCCAAGTACTGCCACGGTAGCGGGGTGTTTAATTTCGCTGATCAGCCGTCTGACAATTTTTTCTGCCCACTGAAAGTTTGAGCGATGGGTGGTTTCCGCAATTTCGGCTTTTACATTCATGCGTGAAGCGAAGAAGCTGAGCGCCAGGTTATCCCTCGGGAAACACGGGCCGCCATAACCGAGAGCGCCCTTGAGGTACTGCTTCCCGATGCGCGAATCGGTTCCGATGGCATCGGTAACCGCATCAACATCGCCGCCGGGAATCTGCTCGCAGATTTCGGCGATCATGTTGGCATAGGCGATTTTCGTGGTTACGAAGGTGTTGAGCGCAACTTTCGCGAGTTCGGCGTTTTCGAGGGTCATACGTTTGCACGGGGGACTATTGAGCATGACCTGCGAGTAAAATTCCCCGAGAAGATCGCCCGAGCGCCTGTCGAATTCGCCGACGAGATTAAAATCGGGATTCAGATAATTATGTATAATACTCCCGAGCGCGATGAAATCGGGACTGTAGCAGAGCCCGAAATCGGGCCCGCATGTTTTCCCCGATCCTTTTTCCAGCACTGGAAGCAGGCCGTAACGGGTGGAACCGGGAAGTACCGTGCTTACGAGAACGACGAGATGATATGAATTTTTATCTTTGAGCCCCCTGCTCATTTCACGGAACGCCCATGCGGCATACTGGAGAGAGAATGCGCCCCGTTTGTCACTCGGCGTGGGAACGATGACAAACGAAATGTCAGAATGTATCACCGCATCGTAGTGACTCATGGTTGCACGGAGCCGTTCCCTGTTGGCGGCAACATAGTTTTCGAGGTCCGTCTCATGCACCGGAGCATGACCGGCATTGAGCAGATCGACAGCTTTTTTATTTATATCAACGCCGATAACCTGAAATCCCCGGCTTGCAACAGCCGCGGCCATCGAAGCGCCGAGCTTCCCGAGACCGATTACGGAATAAACTTTCTCGTTATTCATCACGCTTTCCCTTGTATCTTGTTATGGTATGTGAAAAGTCATGGATAATTCCATACTGCACCGGTATATAAAAGATAATAGTGATTGATTCAATAAAATACAATCTGATTATTCAATGAGCTCATAATCACTAATTTATTGTACAAGTACTGTCATTCCCAAGAACGAAGTGAATTGGGAATCCAGTATTGACACTACTCTTTATCGAGTATGGGGCGATGGATTCCCGCCCCCGATTAATGATTCGATGGGTGACGTCTTTTACGGGAATGACATTTTTAATGTGTCAAAACATCACATCCGTTAATTATATGCACTTATTGAATAACCAGAAAATACAATTAAAAAACCTTCCCGATTTGCATTTCTTTCTCGGGAAATAACCCATGAATATTATTGCGTTTGACTTTATACGACTTATTTTTGTAACTTGTAGCTTTATAAACGAATCGGTGAATGTGTCACAGACACACACAACAGCATAATAACGGTGAATTGTGCTTTTGACAGAACAGGAAGAATTCCATGTGTGGAATAGCCGGTGCTCTTGTTTTTAAAAACAGTAATTTTATCGTTACACCTGCCTATATCATGAACATGCGTGATGTCATGGATCATCGGGGACCGGACGGCGCCGGATTATGGATCGATGAAAAAGGGCGCTTCGGTCTGGGGCACAGGAGGCTTTCCATTATCGATCTCTCGGAAAGCGCCACGCAGCCTATGAGCAACGAGAACGAGACGCTCTGGGTATCGTTCAACGGCGAGATATACAACCACCAGGAAATACGCGCCGAGCTCGAAGCGATCGGCGGCCACCGCTGGAAGACCGATCACTCCGATACCGAGGTGATCATCCATGCGTTCGAGCAGTGGGGCATCGAATGTCTCCACCGTTTCAGGGGTATGTTCGCCATAGCGCTCTGGGACTCGGTAAAACGCGAGCTCTGGCTTATCCGTGACCGCATCGGCATCAAGCCGCTCTACTACAGCATCCATCATGGCCGTATCGTCTTCGCCTCCGAGATCAAGGCCCTGCTCCAGGACCCCGAACAGAACCGCGCGGTCAACGAGGAGGCCCTGTATCATTTTCTGACGTTCATCACCACTCCCGCTCCGCTGACCCTGTTCGAGGGCATCGGGAAACTTGCCGGCGGAACATGGCTCAAAGTACATGAGGACGGCCGGATTCAGGAGAACAGGTACTGGGATGTCTGGGATCATACCGAGCCTCTCACCGGAGTCAGCGAGGACGAAATAGCCCATCGCATTGTCGATGAGCTGCGCACGACGGTACGGTACCGCAAGGTGAGCGACGTCCCGGTGGGCGTTTTCCTTTCCGGCGGGATCGATTCGAGCACCAATGCGGCATTTTTCTCGGAGGGCGAAAAGAACCCGGTCAAGACCTTCACCATCGGGTATGTCGGCGAATACCAGAGCTACAAGAACGAAGGCTACTATGCAAAAAAGATGGCTGACATTCTTGGAGCGGAACATCATGAAAAGCTCCTGACCATCGACGATCTCCTCGATTTTCTCCCCCGAATGGTCTGGCTGCAGGACGAGCCGATAGCCGATCCTGTATGTATTCCCGTCTATTATGTATCGAAGCTGGCCAGGGACAACGGCGTCATCGTCTGTCAGGTCGGCGAGGGCGCCGATGAGCTCTTCTGGGGATATCCGTGGTGGAAGAGTCCGCTCAATGCGGCGAATTTCAGCGATTATTTCCTTTTCCCCTGGCTGAAGAATATCGGGATGTCTTTTTTGAAAGACCGGCCCATATTCCGTAATGATTTCAAGCTCGAATGGCTTCGCCGCATATCGCTCGGCCAGCCCATCTTCTGGGGAGGGTGTGACATTTACAGCGACAGTCAGAAAGCCACGATACTGAGCCCGCGCCTGCGGCAGAAATTCAAGAATTTCTCCACATGGGAAGCGCTCCAGCCAATCCGGAAACGGTTCGAAGAAAAAGCATGGGAAAAATCGAACCTGAACTGGATGAGCTATGCCGATCTGAGCGTCCGGCTGCCGGAGCTGCTCCTGATGCGGGTCGACAAGATGAGCATGGGAGTGAGCCTCGAATGCCGTGTGCCGTTTCTCGACCACAAATTCGTGGAGCTCGCCATGAGCATCCCGGAAAAAGTAAAAACGAAGAACGGCGTGACAAAATATATCCTGAAAAAAGCGGTTCGCGGCATCATCCCCGATGAGCTCATCGACCGTCCCAAACAGGGATTCGGAGTGCCTGTGTACGAATGGTTTTTCGACCGTCTCGGGGAAAAATCGAGAACCGAGATGAATTCATTCTGCGACAAAACCGATTTTCTCGACAAAAAACAGATTTCCCAATTTCTGGACAACGGGCAGGGAGTCGATATTTGGTTTTTGCTCAATTTTGCGCTGTGGTGGAAGGAATATATCGGTTCATGAGATAACCCTGCCCCCTGTCAGGGCCATTGGCTCACGGGAATGAGATTCACCTGTCTGCGGATAAATTGTATTCCTCTTATGTATTGTTATACTTGAAGAAACATTTGAAATAATTATGAGTAACATACTTGAATGTTTGATATAATGCTTTTCTTCCCTCTTCTGTTTACGGGAGAGGGACCGAGGGTGAGGGTAATAATTCCATGAAAAAAAAGAGCGATACGCCCCCCGGTTCGCGTTTTACATTGCTGGAATCCTTCCTGCTTCCCGCCGGCTCAGTCACCGCGCTCGAGACGGGGAGAAAAAACGGTCTGCTCATGTACGGATATTTTCAGGATAACCGGACAGTATCATATCTTGTCATCAAAGGGAAAGTCAACGATGATATCGTGGCATATTGTTCGGAATATTCTCCCGAAATATACTCGGTTCTCGAACAGTGCATGGAAAAGGGAAGTCTCCTTCTGGATTTCGACCATAACGAAGCGTACACACCTTCCGGGAAAGACACCCGGCCTCTGACTCTGGCGCTGCTCGATGCGCTGGGAACTGTCGCTCAATTCCCGAAGAGAACGATCGATGCCTCTTCCGGGATCGTCTCCGTTATCCTCTGCGGCGGCAAGGGAACCCGGATGCAGTCGAAAGACCTCCACAAGGTCTGTTTCCCCATTGCCGGACGGCCCGCAATCAACCGTCTTATCGACCAGCTCGAATCGGTGGGAATTCATGAACATATCGTTGTTGTCGGCGAAAAGGGGAGACAGGTGGTGAACGAAGTATCCGAAATCAGGGACAATGTCGCATATGTATTTCAGATAAACCAGAATGGTACCGGCAATGCCGCCAAGCAGGCCGCTCATCTTCTCAAAGCCCGGAGTTTCAAGGGTAATGTGCTGGTTATATACGGCGACAAGGTTGTCGAAACGAGCGCTCTCGAACGGCTGCTCGGTAATTTCAGGGAAAGCGGAGCCGATCTGGCTGTCATGACCGCCGAAAAGACATTCTGGCCGGATTCGGGACGGGTCGTTTTCGACCGTAAAGGACGCCCGATAGACATCGTGGAGAAACGCGACATCCAGAAGATGATCCTTGCCCGAAGGCTTCACACCCTGAAACGTGAAAAACCGAAAACCTCGCCGCGCATGCTGCTCAGGGAAATCCTCGATGTGATTCCCTCGCTTGCGAAAGCTCACAAGATGTTTCCGGGTCTCATCGAGGTTCTTGAAAAGAATACCGCTCTGTCGTTCGGCGAGCTCAATACTCTGGTCCCGGAACGGGATACGTTCTATATGGTTGATACGGAAACCGGCGAGGAAGCAATATCGGGGGAAGCGCTTGAAAATACTACTCCTGCGATCAATGCCGCTGTTTATCTGTACTCAGCGGATGCGTTCATCGATTCTTTGTTCAGGATACGCTCCGATAATGCCCAGAAAGAAGAGTATATCACCGATACAGTCCGGATTCTGGCCCGTGACACCGCGCAATCCCGTAAAATCATCCCGGTTCCCGTCAGGGGGCAGTATGAGGTCATGTCCTTCAACAATCCGGAGGAGCTGTTAAAGATAGAGGAGTATTACAGCAGGAAGGAATCCCAGCCATCGTTTGAAAATTCCTGTTTCGGACGGATCGATATAAAGCATCTCAATAAGGCGCTGAGGCCCGTGGATGAATGGCTCCGTATCTTCGAGGATCTGAATCCAGAGGTGAAAGCCGGTCTTGCCGGTGTGTACGGAGGCGACGAAGATGTGCTGGAGGAACGCCGCGAGGCATATCATCAGGCTCTGCTCAAATATCTCAGGGTATTCGGAAAAAACAAGCCGGTCATCATTGCCCGCAGCCCCGGGCGTGTCAACCTGATGGGCCGTCATGTCGAGCACCGCGGCGGATACACCAACTACATGACCATCAACCGTGAGGTGATCCTTGTCGCCGGGGTCAGGGAAGACGATGTCATCACCATACACAATGTCGATGCGCAGAACTTCAGACCGCGGAGCTTTTCAGTCGGGGAGGAGCTCTCACGGCTTCCATGGGATGACTGGCTCAATATGATAAACTCCGAGACAGTGAGCTCGATGATACGGTCGAGCCGGGGAGACTGGGCAAACTATTTTAAAGCTGCCGCCCTGAGGCTTCAGGAAAAACTCAAAGGCCGGCTGCTCTTCGGTTTCGATGGCGTGCTATCCGGCCAGATACCTCTGGCAGCAGGGCTGAGCTCCTCGTCCGCGGTTGTGGTTTCCGCCGCGGAAGCGCTGACATTTATCAACAGCCTGTCGTTTGTCCCAAAGGAGTTTGTCGACCTCTGCGGTGAGGGGGAGTGGTTTGTCGGAACGAGGGGCGGCAGCGGCGATCATGCCGCGATGAAATTCGGCGAGCGGGGCAATATTCTCCATATGGGATTTCACGAGGTCAGGATCGAGGATGTCATTCCGTTCCCCGAAGGAGTATCGCTCGTGATTCTCCAGTCCCATCAGTATGCGAAAAAATCCGGCGGCGCCATGCAGATATTCAATGAAAAAGTCGCAACATACGAGATTGCTTATGAGATTGTCAGATTACGGTTTCCGAAGTTCAGGGAGCGCCTCGCATACTTCCGTGATATCGATGCCGGGCATCTCTGCCTTGAGCCTCACGAGATATACGATATCCTTCTGGCAATCCCCGAACGTGTCTCCCGTAAAGAGCTCCTTGGGATACTCGACAATGAAGGGAAAAACCGCATGGGGAAAGTATTTTCGACCCATGAAGAGCCCGGGGGCGGTTATGAGGCGAGAAGTGTGGCGCTTTTCGGGATGGCGGAGATAGCCCGTGCCCGGGAGTTCGCCCGCATCATCAAACAGGGTGATATCGAACGGGCGGCTCATCTCATGAACATTTCGCATGACGGTGATCGTGTCACCCGTCTCAACGAGAAGGGTGAGCGGGTCAGGTATGATAATTCCGCCCCCGATTCACTGATGCGGTCACTCCGTGATCGTCTCAAAGCCGGCGATCCGGGCGCGGCGCTCCATCTGCAGCCGGGAGGATACGGGTGTTCGACGCCGTTGATCGATGAGATGGTCGATACCGCCCTGACCATAGACGGTGTCCTCGGAGTCCAGCTTTCCGGAGCAGGCCTCGGCGGATGTATCATGGCATTCGTGAAAAACGGCGCTGTCAACGATTTCCGGATGAAAATCGAAACGCTGTTCTATGCAAAGCACGGTCTGCCGCAGCAGGTTCTGATCTGTACCCCGATATCGGGTTCGGGAATTTTTTCGGCATAAGCTTTATTTTACATATACTGGCTTTTACAAATAATCCGGGTCACAGGGAATATCTGTTATGACCGAACCTTTTTCGACATCCGATCTGCCCCTTTCCGTGGGCTGTTATTACGCCTTGAAAGATACGATTGGCGAAGATGCCGTTATTCTGGAACGGTTGTCCAGGGCAATCGATACACCGGTCAGTCTGAGCCTTTCTCAGTATTTCCACTGGTATGCCATGGTTTTTGCCTTCAAGCCCGATCTCATTATCGAACTTGGACGCGGCCCCGGTAATTCCACGAGTGTTTTCTGCCAGGCATCCCGGCGCCTGAAAAACACCATCGTGAAAAGTTTCTGTTTCGGCCCGGGCTGGGATAAGAAGAAGAACATCGTACCCCTCGTGGATGCGGACTGGTTCTCTCGGCTCGAAATATATTCCGGTGATCTCACACGGGTCGATTTTTCACCGCATATTCAGCCTTTTCAACGAGTAATGGTACTGTGGGATGCGCATGGTTATGAGGTCGCCAATCACGTTCTCGGGCATATCATGCCTCTCTTACAGCAGAAACAGCACATTGTTATATGCCATGATTTCTCTGACAATCGCGTCGTATCCTGCCCGAGGAGTTATGGGGGAAAATCATTCTGGATGGGGATGAACGACTTTGATATAAACAGTGATAAACGTGAGCGGCTCAATCTTTTCTGGATTAATACCGTCGTTGATCAGGCCATTCCGCTCGTCGATTTCTGTTGGAGAAATTCCATCGAGCTCCATTCAGCCGATTTCGAGCTGTATGAGATCAAAAGAGACCATCCGGAAATCATACGGGAAATTCAATCGTTTATCCCCGGACATGTATTCTCGGAGATCAATCACTGGGTGTACTTCAGCCTCAATGAATCGAATGGCGACTACCATTTCCCGGCGCTGCTGAAAAAAAGATTTTCGCTTCTTAACTCTATAAGAAATAATTATTTGTGTTATACAGTCATTAAAAATATTTTAAAAGTATTCCGGTAATCGATAACCAGAATAATGCATAAATTTGTATTTTTTTTCTTATGACAATTATTTCCCTGCCTGATGGCATTCTCTCTTTTTGAAGGGAAAGAGGGTGTGGCTCCTGCTTTCATTAATAAGGGGAGACGGCGACTCGCCGCGCTGCGCAGCGTCGCAGCGGGAGCCGGGCGGGATCATGTGAAAACAGGGAAAACAAATTGAATATGGAGATCGAATGGGACTGAAAAAAATAATAAACGGGACTTTGCGTCGTTTCGGCTATGAAATACGCAGAACAGGGTATCGGAAACACGCATCAGATACAATGGACGCCGGTTCGGAGTCTACAGCGACCCAGGAATGGTCACAGCCGTTCGATGTCCTCCGGAGAAAGTGGAACGAGGTTCCCACAAGCCGCGCCAAACGGCAGAAAACACAAAGTTTATACAAGCTTTCCGATGAAAAACTGCGTCATGAATGGTTGTCATGCCGGACGGATATCACAACGGGCACCCAGTTCCGTCACCGCGGCTGGTACCATGCGCTCTATGCCGACAGCATGAACGGTAAAAAGGTGCTCGATGTTGGAAGCGGTTTTGCCATTGACAGCATCACCTATGCCCTGCATGGCGCAAAGGTGACTTTTGTGGATATCCATGAGAGCAATTTGAATGTACTGAAACGGCTCTGCGCCATCTTTGAAATCGGGGACGCCCGGTTTTGCCTACTCGAAAACATGGAGTCGCTCACACAGCTCGATACGGATTACGATGTGATCATGGCAATGGGGTCGCTTCACCATGCCCCTGTCACGGTTATCAGGCCCGAGGTCAACGAGCTGATCAGGCATCTCAGGATCGGCGGGCGGTGGCTTCAGCTTGCGTACCCCAGGACGCGCTGGGAACGTGAAGGCTCTCCCTCGTTCGGCGCATGGGGCGAGATGACCGACGGCGCCGGGACACCATGGGCGGAATGGTATGACGTCGATAAGCTGCTCGGATTGTTCGATCATGCCCAATTCGAGGTCGTTCTGTGCCGGGAATTTCATGACAGCGATTTTATCTGGTTCGACCTTCTCTATACAGGCAACGGGGGTGCCTGAGCACCGCTATTTCTTCGCTGCAAGGATGCGGTCTACCTCGAAGGCGATTTCCATCGCCTGATACTGCTGCCAGAGAGGAATAGGCGCGGTTTTTTTCTCCGAAATTGCAGCCGCGAAGGCTTGAATCTCCTCGAAATGCCCCTTGACACCCGCTGAGGAAATATCCGCTTCGCTTGTGCCGTACCCGGTGAGCGTAGTGTAATTATCGAGCACAAGCACCATGCCGTCGCAGAAAACATCGAGGTTTTCCTTCGGGTATTCGGCTGAACCGAGCGCCGTATAGGTAAGAGTCGCAATCGAACCGTCCTCGAACGTCATCGTCGCGGCGAAATTATCGCGGTAACTGCAGTAATCGGTCGCTGGCCTGATGGATTTTGCCTCGATGGCGGTTACCCGTGCATCGACGAGATAGGTGAAAAGATCGTAAATATGACATCCCTCGCCGATGTTCCGTCCACCTCCCTCCTCGCCGTGCACCCAGTGATCGAGCGGAATGTATCCGGCATTCATGCGGTAGTTGAGTATCATCGGATTTTTACGGCCGTTCGTGAGCTCCCGTATCCGCCGGGCGAATGGCGAAAATCGACGGTTGAAACCGGTCAGCAGAACCGGAGCCGCATTTTCGCCGGACGATTCAAAGACCTGCCTGATAGCTTCGAGCCCTTTCCTGTCCATGGAGAGCGGTTTTTCCACGAAGACATGTTTGCCTGCCCTGAGAGCCTTTTCGGTAAGCAGGGCATGGAGATGATGGCGGGTTGTGATGAAAACTGCATCGATATCGGGGTCTTCGATGACCTCCTGGAAATCCGTCGTCGAATAAGCGGCTCCGAACTGCTTTGCCGTCGCCACCGCATTATGCCCCACTACATCCGCTATGGCATGGATGGAATACACCTCGGACAGCTTTTTAAAGTTAGGCAGATGGATGCCCTTAGCAAATCCGCCAGCGCCGACCACGGCGACATGTATGCGTTTATCCACCACTACGGGATGGACTTCGGGATTCGGTATTTTCCGTCCGGGCTGAACGTCCATTCCGGCTTCGGGATACGACAGAAGGGCAATGAGCGGCTTGTCGGGGGAATATTTCAGGGTAAAATAAGCGTCCGACGCCGTTTCGACCGGAAACACCTTCTGTATGAGGGGGCCGACCGAAATTTTCTTCTCCGCCGCAAGACGTAGATATTCCATCATGTTACGGTTCTCGGTCCAGCGCACATAACCCGGCGGGTAATCGATCCCCTTTTCTTCATACCGTGCATCATATCGTCCGGGACCGTACGATGTTGAGATGAAGAAATCGAGCTCCTTGCGGTAAATATCGCCGCGACTGATTGTGATGGCCACATCGCCGACCAGAACAACTCTCCCCTTTCTCCGGCACATCTGGAAAGCCGTCGCCAGTATAGCTGACGGGCCGGAGGCGGTGATGATGACACAGTCTGCTCCCGTTCCTCCGGTAAGACGGTTCACCAGTTCGACTGGAACTCCCTGGCCGGGGTAGAGTCCGGTGTTCATCCCCAGCTTTTTTGCGAGGTCGATACGCTGCGGATCGAGGTCTGTCCCGATTACCCTGCAGCCGTTCGCTTTCAGAAGCTGGACGGTCATCTGCCCTAAAAGGCCAAGTCCGATGACCACGAACGTTTCCCCGATCTCCGGCTGAGCACGGCGCACACCCTGCATGGCTATCGAACCGAGCGCTACAGTGCTTGCCGTATCGAAATCCAGGCTGTCCGGCACGGGAACGAGGAGATTCCGCGGAACAACGATATATTCGGCATGATGCGCACACTGGGCTCCCGCACAGGCAACCCGGTCGCCGGGAGAGATGTCGCGGATGTTTTCTCCCGTTTCAAGCACGATACCGGCAGCAGAGTATCCAAGGGGATAAGCCACTGATATCTGCGCCGCGACCGATGTCGTCGCGAACTCCAGTCCGCGCTCCCTGATGATTCCCAGGAAGCGGAGTATTTTTCTCGGGTCCTTGATCGCCCGTTTCCACATGCCGGGCGATGTGAGAATCTGAACCAACAGGTAGGATCTCAGCCTGTTTATCGGCCATTTCAGTGCGCTCACGAAAAGCCTCCACAGGAAGCGTACGATTTTCCGGGGGTCTTTGATCGCCCGCTCCCACATACCGGGATCGGTGAGTATCTGCTTCCAGAGAGGGATGTGCACAACCGGTTGTTCAGGAACTGCTTCGGGAATAGCTTCAGGAACCGGCTCGGGCGGCTTCATCGCGGTTATTCCGCTAAGCTCCGTGCCGGTCGAGATGCACGAGCGAACGACTTTGACGAGAACCTCATCAGCACCCGGCGTCGGGGGCGGTATTTCCTCAACGACTGCCTTACCGTCTCTCAGAAAAACCTGTTTCATTCCAAACCTCGTATAGAGCTGCGTATCTTTATATTATCCATGTTGTCAGGGCATTTGTTATTCCTGACATCGTTCCGCTTGCTTCACGGTGGAATCAGACTCGTAATGGTTATTCCGGCGATGTATCCATCAGGAGCCTTTTCATCTCGAATGCAATATCCATTGCCTGAACCTGCTGCCAGAGGGGAACCGGCCACGGGCCTCCTTCGACTACAGCACGGGCGAATGCTTCGATTTCCTCCCTCTCCCCTTTCCCGTTCTGGCCGGACATGCGGACATCGGCGATACCATACCCGGTGAGCGCGGAAAAATCGTCAAGAACAAACACCCGGTTGTCACAGTAAATCTCGAGGAGATCCTTCGGATATCCGGATGAACCGAGCGTTGTACAGGTCAGTGTCGCGAGCGAGCCGTCCCCGAATGTAATCGTGGCGACAAAATTATCGCGGCTACTAAATTTCCCCTGCGGAGGCCGTATGGACAGTGCTTCGACAGACAGAGCGGGAGAATCGGTCAGACAGGTGAATAAATCGTATATGTGGCATGCTTCGCCGATATTTCTGCCGCCGCCTTCCGCGCCGTATAACCAGTGGTCGGGCGGGAGGAACTCCGCGTTCATACGGTAGTTGATCACCATCGGATTCGTACGGTTCTCCAAAATCTCACGGATACGGCTGACAAGGGGTGAAAACCGCCTGTTGAATCCTGTCATGAGCAGCGGCGCTCTCTTTTCCCCGGATTGCGAATAGAAATCGAGAATCGTATCGAGCTCCGTCCTGTTCATTGCGAGAGGGTTTTCCACAAGCACATGTTTGCCCGACTTCAGCGCCTTTAGGGCAATGTGCGCATGGAGGTTGTGACGGGTCGCGATAACAACCGCATCGATTTCGGGATTTTCCAGAATCTCTTCATAGTCGGCAGTGAAACGGCTGATCCCTAACTTTTCGGCGGCAGCTCGGGCATGTTCCCCGGTGCGGCAGGCAACCGCTTCAAGCGCATACAGGTCGGGATTCTGCCTGATATTCGGGATATGTACCGCCTGAGCGAACGATCCCGCGCCGATAACGGCAACACGGAGCGGTTTTGTTTTCACTGTCCTGATGGGAGTATCACACACCGTTTGTACGGGCTGTCCGGTCTCCGCCGTTTCCGGAAAGGACACGAGAATCGCGGAAGGTTTTCGGAGGGAACCGTTAATCGCGTCACAGGCATCCTGAATATTTTCGAGAGGATAGACTCCCTCGACAAGATAACGGGCGGTGACTATGCCTTCCGCCGCAAGGCGCAGATATTCCGCCATGTTCCGGCTGTCTGTCCAGCGCACGTATCCGAGGGGAAAATCGACACTTCCCCTTTCCCGCTCGCTATCCGATATGCCGGGTCCCATTGAAGCCGCGATGGAGATATCGAACTCATTCCCCTGAATACCGGCGAGGGAAAGAGAACAGATTCCCTCATCAACCAGCACTACGCGGGCCTTTTTACGGCATACGGCATATACCGCCATGAGGATGTCATCCGGACAGGGAACGGTGAGTATGATACCATCGGCGCCCATTCCCCCGGTTATGCGTTTAACATTTGCAACAAAGTCGCCGCTTCCGGGATCGAAACCCGAATCGAGACCATGTTCAAGCGCTTGCTGTAACCGCCCGGACACCGTATCGATACCCGTTACCCTGCATCCCTCCGCTTTCAGGAGCTGGAAGGTAATCTGGCCGGTCAGTCCCATTCCCACGACAATAAAGTGCTCCCCGAGCGTTGGCCGCGCCCTCCGTACACCCTGTAATGCAGCGGCTCCCGGCGCGACAAGAGCGGCCTCTTCGATGTTCAGTTTATCCGGCACGGGAACCGTAAGACTGTGATGGAAGCTCTTATACCCGGCATGACCTGCGGCATCCATGCAAACGCAGGCTACCCTGTCGCCGGGGAACAGGTCATGAACGTTCTTTCCTGCCTCCGCCACCGTTCCTGCAGCCGAAAACAGAGGTGGCGGATTTTCCCCTGAACGGACGTTTCCATTGCCCGGTGCGCTTCCTGTACCGATTGCCAGATACGACCGCTCGATCTTTACCAGTACCTCATCGTCGCCCGCAGCCGGAACGGGAACTTCATGAAACATCACCCGGCCGTCCTGCACTGTAATCTGTTTCATTCATTACCCCGTAATATCACTGTATATCGAAATGGTTGCGTATTTACATAACTAATTGTATTATAAATGGTTAGATATTGAAATGAGTTCGGGATGACCGTCATGCCGAACTCGTTTCGGCATCTATTTCAAAAAGAAGCGTAATAAAATATTTCGTCATGTATAAGTCCCGTTTATCTCATCCTTATCAACCGTTTTCATGTGTTCAAGCGCCCTTGAAATCCGCCCGTCCACCGGTTCCGCATCCGTTTCGATGGCAAGCGCCAGCAGAAATTCCTGTGTGGTATCCCATGTAAACACAACTTTCGGGGCGCTCAGCTTCGAGCCATACCCGGGTGCTACCGAGCTATCCTGCACGGTCATCACGGACGATTCCGGGCCGAGGGATACCACGTGAAGTTTATGCATTGCACTGTCGACTGCCGCGGTACGGTGTTCATAGAATCCCGGCGTTCCGATGCTGATTCCCGGAGTAAACGGGAGCGTGAACATATACGTGTGTTTCCCGTCTCCGGCAAACGTATCACGAATGAGCCAGACCTCGTCGCGCCTGTCGAAAAAAATTGCCCGACGGTGCATTACCGGGCTTTCCAGCCGCATATAACCGTCATGTTCCCCGACAAACAGGCTGTATGCGCCGGTTTCTTCCCACCGGAGAACACGGGGATGAGCGTCGTCCTTCATCTGGAACAGGATCATGGGATCAACGCGGTTCTGTTCCTCATCATCGACAGTTACCGTACTGTGCATCTTCGATGATCGGAAAAGATTCCGCGCATCGTAATCGGAGGTGTAGACATACGTTCCCGGGTCCATGATCCATGTCGTGCCTGCACCGTAGAGCTCGAATCCGAGCGAGTCGTTATGCGCATGACCGGCGTTCCCTTTCTGGCCGTTCGGGCAGGCGTTGATATTCATGTACCACGATCCGCTCCTCATAATATAAAAGCCGGAATCCCTGAAACAACATGAAGATAATTCAAGCGGCAGATTATCGGTGCTTTCGAACGCCACTTTGAGGTCATATGCCTTCTTCCCAAAAAGCCAGAGCGCCTCTTCCCATTCGTTTCCCGCCGAACGGGCGAAATCTTTACGGTCGAACAGCACCGCCCCGATGGAAAGAAGATACCGGTGATCGTACCATTCCCTGAGCGGGTCGTCCATCCATGCTTTCAGCCTGTGCAGGCGGCCATTGTCGTTGTCGCCGACAATGGGTACGGTGCCGTCCGGCTTGGTGAGGTGCATGACGAACTCCACCATCTTTTCGAGCCGCTCCATATACCCGGCGCTGAACGTATGTCCGTTCAGCCGGGCGAGAATCGTGGCCGACAGGAAAAACTCCGTCACCATCCGGTGGTAGGTCACCGATGCCTCGAAATCGACACCGTCCTCGTAAACCTGCCTGAACATCTCGTTTTCCAGCTCCCTGAGGCCGAATTCGCGCCATGACTGCGCCTCCCCGAATTCGGTAAAGAGAATTCCGAGGTATACGAGAGCGACGATGTTCGAGAGGTAGTGATTGCTTGTCAGCCATTCCGACCATTCGAGATTGTTTCTGATATGACGGCCGTGAATGAGGAGGCTTTTGAATAATTTTTCGAGAAACGGTTTGGTGAGCGACGGCGATTGTCTGAAGAGGTAATACCCCCATATCCAGTTGACCGCCCGTATCGCCACATCCATCGTGCAGGTCCAGTTGATTCCGAACTGGGGGGGATTGTGTTTTATCCAGCCGGTCACTTCGGAGACAAATTCACGGGCGTACCGTTCATCTTTGGCGAGCAGATACGCCTGACCGAGCCAGACAAGGTGCTGGGCGCGGCTCAGCTCCCATGGAACCTTGATGTCGAAGCCCACTTTATACGGCGCATACCGGACATCGGTGTAATATACCCAGGGGTCGAACCGGTGGCCCGTCTTGAAGTCCGTATGCCAGTCTATCGTGTCACCGAGCCGTATCGGACCCGAACCGAGGAGATCGAACACATGACCGCACACACGGTCGGCGGCGATTATAGTCTGCAATTCATGCTCTTTGAATCCGGTTTCGATTGCCATACGGATTTCTTCCGTGGACGTACCTGCGAAGAAAAAACGGGGCTCGCTCCGGGTGGCCATATGGTCGAGATACGATTTCCACGACTGCGAAAAAGGCAGCTCGAGACTCTGTAAAAAAGCGGCGTCGGAAAGTTCGGTTTTCCCGAGCTTTGCCTGAAGAATTCGTATTTTACGTGACCATCGAGCTTTAATCCTGCGTAACACCGTACGTATTCCCCCCGACAGTGTGATCGTCGCCATGCGATTACCGTAGTTACGGAGCCGTCCCATCAATCCCCTGAATATTCTTCCTGCCAGTGATACCGGATTCATGCTGTCTCACCCGATAGGCCGTGATCGCTTTCAATGATCGCGACGATACGCTCCGCGGCTTTCCCATCCCAGAATTTCGGCACTCGGGGAGCAGGTGTGATTCCCTGACCGATGATGGTGTTGAAGTGGAAGAGGATATCACGGGTGGTCAGGGGAACGAGACGGTTGGTTCCTTCAGTTATCGTCACCGGCCGTTCCGTATTTTCACGGAGCGTCATGCACGGAACACCGAGAATCGTCGTCTCCTCCTGAATTCCGCCGGAGTCTGTCAGAACGACAGCGGCATTATTCATGAGCCACAGAAAATCGAGATAACCGAGCGGGTCGGTAATTTCAAGATTTTTCATGGAAGCTATACGATCCGAAAATCCCATGTTCCCGATATTTTTACGTGTCCGGGGATGGATGGGAAACACGATCTTCATCTCATGCCCGATTGTCTCGAAAGCGCCGAGAATACTCCCGAAATTTTTGTAGTCATCGACATTGCTCGGACGGTGAAGCGTCACGGCGACATAGCGGCGTGGCGAAAGACCGAGCCTGCCGAGAATTGACGATTCCCGGGCTTTTTTGATGTTGGCGAGGAGCGTATCGATCATGACATTGCCGACAAAATGAATCTTTTTCCGGTCGATACCTTCCCTGAGAAGCTGGTCGACACCCGACTGCTCGCTGACGAACAGCATGTCGCTGATGGAATCGGTCAGAATCCTGTTGATCTCCTCCGGCATCGTCCGGTCGAAGCTTCGCAGGCCGGCTTCGACATGGATGAGCTTCACGCCGAGCTTCACCGCAACGAGACCGCAGGCGATGGTGCTGTTGACATCACCAACCACGAGAACATAGCGGGGCTTGAAATCGAGGACAACCGGCTCGAATCCCATCATGATTTTCGCAGTCTGGACAGCATGACTGTCGGAGCCGACCTCCAGATTTATATCGGGTTTGGGGATATCGAGCTCTTCAAAGAACTGGCGGGACATGTTCTTATCATAGTGCTGTCCGGTATGCACGAGAAGAGTTTCAAAATCCGGTTTTTGTTTCAAAATATGCATGAGGGGGGCAATCTTCATAAAATTGGGACGTGCCCCGCAAACACAGATAATACGTATCACAATCGTTATTCCTGTATAACAAGCCGGGTGGACAGTTTACCATATTCCTTATATTAACTGCTTTTATCGCATTTTACAATTCTCTTTTGCATATGTACATCAAAAAAATAAGTAATCCGTGTACATCAATCGTGTTTCTCCGATACCGGAGCTGCCCGGGAGGTCGCGGTGCAAAATGTTAGTCCGATTGAGTACTGGTACTGTGCTACACCGTTGCAGCAGAGGAACACTCCTGTGTCAGGAATCGGTTTACTCTCAGAAGCCGATGGGCGACAATTATCGTTACCGGGTATTGATAGGTAGAATTTTCATTTGAAACGAGAGAACAAACTATTAACATTATCCATATTACCTTTTTAAGCATCATATCGATTACGTTCACTCGATAATACGACTCGATAAAAAGGAGAATCGCATGCCAGGCAGGGAGCTCTACCAACGTTTGAAAACCGAAATCGATTCCATGGCGGTTGTAGACATGCATGAACACCTCATGTATCCGGAAGAGGACTATCTTGAAAAAAACGCCGATTTCGGGAGATTCACATCGTGGTATACCATCGATGATCTCATGAGCGCGGGTATGGAAATTCCCAATCTTCTGGAATACAGGGAGACACTCGGATCGGTGCTGCGTATCAACGGGCGAGCGCTTTCGCTCGATGAGAAATGGAAGTATATAAAGCCGTACTGGGAACATTCCCGCTATACCGGATACTGCCGCGCCGCGCGGTATTCAATGAAAAAACTGCTCGGAATCGACGACCTGACCGACGGCACATACCATGAAGTTACGGAAAAACTCGCTGCGCTCATGAAACCGGGCGTCTATCGGAAACTGTTCGGAGAAATCTGCGGAATCACGCACATTGTGAACGATATCGACACCATGGCGCTTCCGGGGGCATACGAGCGGATGGACCGCGAGCTCCTGCGGTTTGTCTCGCGGTTCAGGCATTTTTCCTATATGTACCTGCCGGGAGGACTTGCCAATCTGGAAAAAATGTTCGGCAGGACAATCCGTAACATCGATCATCTCCTCGATGTCATGGACGAACAGTTCGACCGCTGGAAAAAGGACAAACGGATCGCGCTCAAGATTGCCGATGCCTACCTGCGGGACCTGCACTACGAAGACAGCACCCGTGACGAGGCCGAGCGGGTGATGAAGCGTATCTTTACGCTGCGGCGGCTCCCGCATCTCGAAGAAACTCTCTCGTTCGCAGAAGCCCGCCCCTTCGAGAATTTCGTCCTGCACCGTATCCTCGACCGCGCCGAGGAGCATGGTTTCCCGGTGATTGTTCACACCGGCATCCAGACCCACATGGGCAACGAAGTTGTAAATTCGCGGGCTTCCCTGCTTACGAATCTTTTTGTCAAATACCCGAAAGTACGGTTCCATCTCCTTCATTCGGGCTACCCGTGGATGAAGGAAACGGCATGCCTTGCCAAACAGTTCCCCAATGTGTCGCTCGACCTGACATGGGTACATATCATTGTCCCGGAAGGCGCCCGTGAGGGGCTTTCGCATATGCTCGACCTGGTTCCGGTAAATAAAATCCACGGATTTGGCGGTGATGCGCTCGTACCGGAAACGGTCTGGGGTTCTCTCGAGATTGCGCGGGAAAATATCGCCCATGTTCTTGCGGAGAAGGTGACCATGGGGCTCATGACCGAAACCGAGGCTGTGGACGTCGCGGCACGGATTCTCAGCGGAAACGCCCGAAATCTGTTCAGGCTGGAATGAGGAGCTGAGCGGTAAATGGACAGGATTCTCAGCCGTCACCAAAGACTGACTATTCGTGAAATATGCTTAACCATAAAGGCAGAAAGAGACATAATATATTATTAATACTATATATAGCTACAATTAAAAAAGTCGACATGCATACAACGGTATATAAAAATCAAATCCGCGAAAATCCGTGTTCTATTTAAAAATGTGAACAGATCGAGCTAAAAGGGAACGGAGTAATACAGGAGCTCGGATTCGATGATTTCCGGCGGATTGTCGCCGCTCTGAATTTCCTGGGTCTGTTTAACCAGACCTATATCGCGGGCGAGCCACCATGTCACCGTGTTTTTCTCATTCCTGGCGGGACGGTTATCGGAATAGACGGTTTCCCTTACCGTGGTTATGGCGAATATCGCGCAGTCCCCGTATGACCCGCTTTCGACTTCAACAGCGCCGGTTGTCAGTTTTCCCGTAATCACAACATCCGTTACCGCATCAACGAGACTGAGCTTATCCCGGTAAATTTCCCACGTATCCCCGATTTTCGCAGAGAAATCGAAATAAGGCCATTCGTGCTCTCCGGCACTCATTACGAAGGCAGGCATCGCCGCTCGCCGGCGCTGTGAATTTTCCGGCAGAGGCAGCGCTGCGGTATTGCCCATGTAGACGTAGACAACGTTATTCTCGATACGGAAATAGTTTTCGGTCTCTGTCCCTTCTACACAAAAAACAGCGTATTCATGACCTTCTTGTGTTTTTTTCCCGGTTATAGCCAGGGTGCTGGTTCCTTCAAGGCCATTTCCGTACGTATCCCGGTATGTCCATGAAGTGTTTTCCTTCAGGGGAAAATACCGTTCGGCCCGAAGCCTGTCTCCGCTGTCATCATGATCGAAAATACAACCTGCCAGAGAAAGTACAAGAAGCGCCGGAGCGATAAATGAAAACCGTTTCATATATAAAATCCACCGTTATATGATTTTCGATAACTTACAAACTATATGATATAGTACGCCCGGCAGAAATGAAAAGAACAAAAAAATCTGCTGCCATTTTTCATGATTGAATATCGTATGCGTTACGGAACAGGAGAACAAACTGCTGGAACATATGCGGGTCGAACTCTTTTGCCATTTCCTTTCTCAGGATAAGTAATGCGGAAAACGAACTTTTACTCTCCTTTTTGTAAGGACGATGAGATGTGAGCGCTTCAAAAACATCGGCAATACTGCAGATTTTACTGTACAGGTGGATTTCATCTTCATGTAAACCGTACGGGTACCCTCTCCCGTTGTTACGTTCATGGTGCTGCATGACGATTGTTTTTATGTCATTATTGCAGATTTTAAATTGATTCAGGAGTTTATAACCTTCCGTCGGATGCAGCTTGAGACTTCTCCACTCGTTATGAGTCAGAGGGCCGGCTTTATGCAGAACTGACTGAGGTATCATGCTTTTACCGATATCATGGAGGAAAAATCCGGCGGCGATTTCACGCATATTATGGAACGGGTCATTACCCAGAAGCATTTTTGCCAGACCCAGCGCAAAGATACCGACATTGACAGAATGTGTCGACAGACTGAAACTGTATGATGTCAGGCGAATAAGCTCGCTGATGGCATCTTCATCTTCGAGTACAAAATCAGTCACGGATGATATCGAGGATTTGAATAACCGTATTATTTCAAGCTTTGGCTGTTCGAAAAGAATCCGGGCAACACCGGTGATTCCCGCATGGGAAAATTGCGCCTTTTCATTGACAGTCATGTTCGGATTGCCGAGAATGTCAGTGAGATTATCGGCCAGATATTGGCTGTAGTATTTGGAATCGTTCGCATGGATAAAAACCGACATGATTCCTTTGCTGAGAAACCCGTCGAGATTTTCATCGGTAAACGGTTCTCCCTTAGAATGAAAGAACTTATATTCATCCTCTATCTTATTATAAATATTGAAATACGGCTCTGAATCGATCCTTATCGAATTAAGTGGTACCTCATAATAAACCTGATCCATAGTCTGAAACATAAAACTCTGTCTCCCGAATAAACGTATTTCTTGTTGAAATACTCACTATCATGCTACTATGCTACCTGAATTTACTAAAGTCAAGTTTAAAAACAATCTTAAATCAAAAATCAGTAAATGTTTTATGTATTTGGCTGTAATTTAAAACGATTAAAAGGACATACAAAAACCGGAACAGCCGGACACTCGATTATTTCATCAAACACATATACTTATCCGGTTATATCTTATAAAAAGCATGGAAGTTCAAATATTTTCACTACTGAGACACGGAGGGCATGGGAACAGCAGGAATGATTATCGGAAGCCAGATAATGATATCTGTCAGGAACAGAGGATATTCAAGGAAAAGTATCAGGCAATCATTACGATAACTGTACGACAGTTTTAGGTTTCGACTGCTCGAGTGCTTCGCGGAACAGAAGGACAAACTGCTGGAAAAAGAACGGATCGAATTCATTCATCATTTCATTCTTCAATATCAGGAGAGCGTTAAAGGAGCTTTCGTTCCTTTTTTTATATGGTCTGGTCGCAGTAAGGGCTTCGAACGAATCGGCGATACTGCATATCTTACTGTATATGTGAATACCGTCACCTTTGATGCCGATGGGATAACCTTTACCGTTTTTCCTTTCATGGTGCTGTGTTGTGATGATTTTTATTTCATTACTGTTGAGATTGAACTGATTGAGGAGTTTGAATCCTTCGGTGGGGTGACGTTTCATGGTTTTCCATTCGCTGTGAGTCAGCGGACCGTTTTTATAGAGAATCTGTCCGGGTATGAGACTTTTACCGACATCATGGAGAAAAAATCCCGCCGAAATTTCCTTGATATTATGACTGGGATCGTCGGCCAGGAGATTTTTCGCGAGGCCTGTCGCATACATACCGACATTGATAGAATGGGTTGAAATACCGTATTTGTTCGAAGTCAGGCGTATGAGGGTATAAATTGCTTCTTCATATGTAAGGATATATTCGGCCAATGTTGCGACGGATGTCATGTACTGTTTAAGGGTTTCTTCGCTGGGTTTATCAAAAAAGGTAAAGGCGATGCTGCGTATAGAAACATTGGCGATTTCGGATTTTTCCTTGAGAGAAACATCGGGGTCTTTGAGCGTTTTTGAAAGATTTTCCGAAAGATACTGTAAATAAGCCTCCGTATCCTGCTTACGGATATAGACATAAACTATTTTATTTTCAATAAGCTTGTTGAGAACACCCTCGGTTAATTTTTCGCCTCCGCTGTGATAGAGTACATAATTATCGACAACTTTAATGTATATACTGAAAGACTGCAATGTGTTGACACGCATAGTTCGGAGATAAATGGGAATGAATTCTGCAGGTGGTGTCTGATCCATTTCAGTCTATAACCTCGAAAAAGTACCGTATTATATTTTTCAGTACAAACCATAAACATTCCTGGTACAGGTAACTATTATTAATAACCTTTGTCAGGAACGGAGTGTTTCATTGTAATACGATTAATCAAAAGCCATATCAGATAATGCAGGTGTTGTCAAAACCTGATCCGTAGTAGGAAGGATATAAAAATCTTGAGCAAGAGGAAAGTTATTTTTTAGCAACCCCCTATTTTTTTAAAATACTTCTCATGGTTGTGCCGTGGGAAATACTCAGTATCCTCACGGAATTTCTTATAATAAGGTATGATCAAACAGGGCAACCATACCGGATGAACGGGAATTCCGGGCTTTTATATGCAGAGCATGAATCCGATTCATGTATTACGTATGGTATTTTTTTATATATGGGATGTCCCGAAGGTATTTCGGAAAAGGAGAACGAATTGCTGAAAAAAGAACGGATCGAATTCCTTGAGCATTTCATTTTTCATGGTGAGAAGAGCGTTGAACGAGCTGTCGTGACGTTTTTTATAAGGCCGGTGGGATGTGAGCGCCTCAAAAATATCTGCGATCAGGCATATCTTGCTGTACATGTGGATCTGATTCCCTTTCAAACCCCGGGGATACCCTTTTCCGCTGTTACGCTCATGGTGCTGGGTAACGATTATTTTGATTTCCTCGCTGCGGATATTGTTGTTCGTAAGAAGCTTGAATCCCTCTGACGGATGGAGTTTCATGGTTTTCCATTCGCTGTGGGTCAGGGGTCCCGGTTTGTTCATGATACTCTCGGGGATCAGGCTCTTGCCGATATCATGGAGGAAAAATCCCATTGCAATTTCCTGTATTTTGTGCGCCGGATCATTGCGTAAAATTGTTTTTGCGAGTCCCGTGGCAAAAATACCAACATTAATGGAATGATTCGGAATGGTGAAATTGTATGATGTCATACGGATGAGTGCATATATTGCTTCTTCATAATTAAGGATAAAATCCGTTGCCGAAACAACGGACTGCCTGAAGAGTTTCAGATTGGCGGGGTCAGGCTGTTCGAAAATATAATGGGCGATGGTTCTAATGGAGTAATTAGCTATTTCGGCTTTTTCTTCGACAGATGTAACTGGATCCCGAAGAATCAAGGAAAGATTTTCGGCAAGGTACTCATTATAAGCACCGGTATCTTTTTTCCTGATATACACAAACGTTATTTTATTATAGATGAGTTTATTGAGCACCTCCTCGTTGAGTCGTTCACCCCCGGTATGATAGAGCACATAATTATCAGCAATCTTGATATAAATACTGAATAGCTGTAATGTGTTGGCTCTCATGGTGCCGAGATATATCGGTACATACGTTTCCTGATCAGGAACGGCATTCATGGTTTTTCCGGATTCCGGTGCTCATCAAGAGATCGAAGAAAAGATATCTTCTTGCATGCTCGACGGCGAAAAATGTTGTCAGGTTGTTTAATTCATAAAAAAAATTACCACTAAAACACAAACACACATAATAGATTATTTTTACTATCATTAGTAATTATTAATCGTTCACATCTTAAAAGGTATTAACAATTCTTGAAAATCCACCCGATCCGCAAAAATCTGTGTTCAATTAAAATATGTGAATAGAGCGGGCCAGGTTGTTGTCCCCGAATCATTAATCGGGGATCAGTTCTGACCCTTGACGGCTCAGACAGTGTTTTTCGCTATGCTTTATATCTGTTAAATAATGCACATTATAAGAAAAAAAACCACATATTTTATTGTTAATGCGTAACATTATTGATTATATTATTATATGAGGTTGATATAATGTCAAGACATAATTAGTGATTCCAAAAGAATCCTGAAGACAGGATGGTTGTATGGCAGGGACAAATGGTGCAAAGAATCGAGGCGGGCAGTGATTTTTATTGTTCATAGTGACAATGCCCGGTAAATTGTTCCATTAAAAAATTTTATAAATGATAGAAGTGATTTATACCCTGTATTGTCAATGTCTGATAAAGACCATAAGCGCTCTTGTCAGAATGGAATTGTTGTCGTATTATATAACAACTCCTGTTTCACTTGAAAAAACCTGTTCCTCATGATATGGAGAACTTACGATGGACCAGAAACAAGACAACGCGTCCGAACAGTTCGGATTCAATGATATAACGAGGCTGATCACCGATGAGGATGCGGACCTCCTCATGAATTTTTCATCCTCCCAGGAAACAAAATGGGAGATACTGATAGGGTCTCCGGACGATGCCCTGTGTAAACTTGTGGCGGAACTCTTCGAGAACGATCATCGGATCAACATCACCATTGCGCAGACAGGATGCGATACCCTCGTCGACTGTTCCAGGATTCTTCCCCATCTCGCGATCATCGATGAAAAATTCCCCGACATTCCTTCATCGGAAGTGATAAAGTGCATCAAGAGACGTGATGAATTGAAAGATACCAGGATACTGTATGCCATGGAGTCCGAAAAGAGCGCGCCGCCTCCTGAAGGGGAAATTGACGATTATTTTTACAAATCCAATAAAGACAATACCTACATGACGAGAAAACTGAACACACTTTTATTTTCGTCCAATCAGATTCCCGCTCTGAAACGGCGATGGCCCCGCCTCGATGTGGATATCGCGGCGCAGATCCAGGTTTACAGTACTTCCGATCCCATCCATTGCATCAACGGCTCTGCACAGGTAAAAAACATCAGCAGCACCGGCGCCTTTCTTGCAAATATAAACCTCGATGAAAAGCTCAATCCCGAGGATACATACAGAGTGCTCCTGAAAATCGACCAGCCGCCCCTCAGCAACTGGGTGGCGGAGTCAATCATGCTGCATGTGAGACCCGATAATACGGCGGGATTGAAATTCATCAACCTGTCGAAACAGAACCGTCTCAAAATGGCGAATATGTTCGAACAATAACTCCGGAGTTTTTCACTCCCGGCAGGAACTTCACCGGAGTCGCACCGGATAGGGAATGATTTCGATGGGCGGAATGGTTTTCAGGCTTATGGTTATTTCTTCAGGGTATAGGTCTCGAGCTCGATCAGATAATTTCCGAAAAAATCCCCCTCGGATGTCGCCTTGACAAGTCCGACGCTCTTCGCATACCATGTGCTGTATCTCATCTCCATTCTCTGCGTGTTCTCGCCTTCCCCGGTGCTGTATACATTGACAAATGTTTCGTAATTATCATACCGCGTACACCCTTCGAATGTTCCGGCCGGTACCTGAACCGTTTCAAGCCCGACATACGTTGCGGTGAGAGTATAGGTGGTTTCTCCGTTTGTTTCCGGAATGGTGTTGTCGACGACAAGCCAGGATTCACCGGGATTTTTCGTAAAGTCGAGAAGAGGCTCCTCGTGAGCGAAGGGAACGAAATATTTTTCGTTTTCAAAGTAAAAACGATAGAGAATACCGTTGTCGATACGGTAATACGAATACTTGTCGCTGTCGGTCGATTGAAGAATATAGTAGGGAGTACCATGGAAGTTCATTATCCCGGAAAAAAACCGGATCATGGTACTGCGGGATTCGAGCGAATCCAGAAAGGTCGTTACCGTGTAGTTCCTTGTCAGCTTCGGATTGAGCGGGAAGTATGAATCGAGATACTCCCCCTTGATGTCGTCCTTTTTATCGCTGTCGAAAATACAGCCGGCAGTTCCGAGAACAAGGATTAAACTTAAGAGCAGCGTCAGATATCTCATAGTACTTTCAAACGGTATTCATGAAAACTAACTGTCGAGAATTTCAACCGGTTATAATATACCATCTTTCGTCTGCCAGTGCAATACATCCCTGATGCGGTGTCGTACAGGCATATGCTGTTTATACGGCAGGTCACCCTCCCGAGGCCTATAAAACTCAGGTATAATCGGGATTGAGATTACCTGTACTGTGCTTGTCGCTCCATTTATTCGATTGTTTCCGGCACTGTTTTTAATTATAATAGCGGGTAAATTATTTTATTAAATATATACATATGTACATTCATACAAACTGCTTTCTGCAGAATGGGGATTTATTTGTCTTTTTGCAAAGCGGGAACTGAATTCGGAGTCGGTCGTTTAAGCCTCAATGATATCGGGACCGGAAGGTGGTTCACATATCAGGCGATTTGGAGAACTATTCACCTATAAACTATAAGTGTAAAAAAGTACTGAGGGAGAAGAATTCATGAGTAAAGTGCTGAAGAGTATGAGCGTATGCTTTGCATTATTCGCCATGATTGTTTCCGTTGCACAGGGCCAGGCAAACGCGCCCCGTGGTGAACGTCAAGGTGAACGTCAGGGCGAGCGTAGACAGGCGCTTACCGCTCCGAAAGTCGTTCCCGGATCGACTGCAGAGATGCAGTCGGCCGATTTCTGGATTTCCCGTATCAAGGATCCCGACAAGATCATATTGACCCCGGCACAGATACGGGAGCTCAATAAAAAGAACAGCACGCGCGGTTCAGAATTCACCGATGCTTTCGGGAATCCTTATTCGATTCAGCAGGTACTCGACGATAAGGACCTCATCGGAATCATGTACCATGTCGAGGATCCGCTCTCGATCACTTCTTTTCCCGCCGACAGCCTCCGCGCTCGTATCGAGCGCTCGAACAACTGGTTCAATAACCGTAACCTCTACGATCGAAGAAACATGAAGTACGACGAGGACATGAAAAATGAGCTCATCGACATGACCAATGTGTCTTCGATTCCCGCAAAGATCATTACCCCGCGGTATGGAATTCTCGTGAAGCATACGCTCGACAGAGTGATGCCCACCAACCTGCCGGCAAGCGGCGGTCCGGGCGGCTGGCTCGATAGTTTCCAGTCGGGAATGATTGATTACGGCCAGCCGGTTGCGGTTCTCCATGTGTCGAAGGATCATGACTGGTATTACGTGCGGAGCGAAATCTGCTTCGGCTGGATACCCGCGGTCAATGTGGCTTTCGGCTCTCCGAAGGAAATCGGCGACTACATCAACAGCACGGATTTTATCGTCGCTACCTGCCACAAGGTGCCGATTTATGCCGACAAAAACTTCGATGTGTTTATCGAGGATTTTTACATGGGCGCAAAAGTCAGGCTCACCAGGAAAACCGCCGACGGTTACGAGGTAAGCTATCCGTACCGCAAGCCGGATGGCTCGTTCGGCATGGCTGCCGGATGGGTGAAACCCGATGCGCGGGTCAGTGTCGGCTACCAGCCTTTCACCCAGCGTAATGTCATCAATACCCTTTTCACCCTGCTCTACCGTCCCTACGGCTGGGCGGATTCATACAACGAACGAGACTGCTGCGGGATGGTTCGTGTTGTCCTCAGAACGTGCGGTATTTATACCGGCCGATGGACAACCCACGAGCTGCATGCTTCAGACCATGTCGTCATGTTCCCCCGCTCGACTCCGAAAGAGAAAAAATACGAGTTTCTCAAGGGATGCGAGCCCGGAATATGCTTTGTCGGTGACGGCGGCCATATATCGACGTATCTCGGCGAGGTGGACGGTAAGCATTATGTGATCCACCAGTCCGGTTACAGCTATAACAGCGAGGACGGTACAAGAATGAATGTCAACCGCGTCAATGTCAACGATACCGAACTCGAAGGCGGTTCAAACATCGGCAGCTGGACGGAGATTACAACAATCAAGCCTTGATACACCGTAAAATGTTGTACTTTTTCATTGAGCTCCGCTGTGCATTCTGTAAAACAGAAGATGCAGCGGCGTTTTTTGTGGAAGGTTTATGGTACAATGGTGTTGTTTTCATTTCCGGTTTTGCATATTTTCTGAAAAGCTTGGTTTTTTCTCTTTTTTGTTTATTCAATAAGCTCATAATCACTAATGTATTTCCCAAGTATTGTCATTCCCAAGAACGAAGTGAATTGGGAATCCAGTATTAACTTCGCTCTGTCATGAGCATCAGGTGATGGATTCCCGTTTTCACGGGAATGACACGTTAACATGAAAAAAACATCTCATCTGTAAGTTTTATGCACTAATTGAATAACCAAATTTTTTTTAAAACGAAAGGCCATCCTTGGATTCTCATATAACCATACGGACAGCTGCCGTGGGTGATTTAGCGGATGTATTTTCTTTGGAACAGGAAGTGTTCGGGGTTCATGGCTATCCACTGTTTTTTTTCCGTCAGGCGCTTGATGTGTTCGGCAATCTGCTCCGCATCGCCGTAAACGATACGGGAACCATCGCCGGGTATGTTCTCGGCGCTTTGAAGCCGGAAAACGGAGCGTGCTGGATACTTTCGCTCGCCGTGAAAAATGAATACCGCCGCATGGGTATTGCGACGGGACTCATGCTCGATGCGATCGACGTATTGTCCTCCAAAGGAGCGGATGAAGTGTTTCTGACCGTTGCACCCGGAAACACAGATGCACGGGCATGTTATCGCGCCCTCGGTTTCCGTGAGACGGAGACCGTGGATGATTATTTCGGGCCCGGGGAGACACGCATAATCATGCGTAAAGACCTGTGACATCTCCGGAGCAGGGTCTCCGTTTTCAGACGGCATCCACAGCAATCGTTGTTACCCGGATTGTTCACACGCATGCGGCTTACGGTTTTTCCTTCTTCCTGAAAAATAGCGGTATTACGTCTCTATCCTGTACACCTCGTGGATCGCGAGCGGCTCCGCGGTGAAGGTCAGCCAGCCGTCCGAATAGGCGGACGGTATGGTTTTCCCGCCGGGAACGGTTGTGACTCCCGCCGGTTTCCGGGCAAGCTGCAGCCTGATACGAATACCATGCACGACGGCGAAATCCTGTACCTGCGGGGTACCGACCTCGCGCTTGTCGCCGGAGTAGTTGACGAGGTGGACGAACAGTTCCTTCCCCCGGCGGTTATAGAAAACCTCGACGTTGACAGGGGTGTTTTCGAGAACAATGGTGCGAGCTTCGGGCGGGTACACCTGTTCGAGCATCCAGAGGCCGAGCTTCCGCTGCACCGGTGTGCTTTCACGGTAGTATGAGTCGAACAGTTTCGCGGCGCAGTAGACAGCCCTGCCTTTTCCATACATGTTCACCGTCACCCCGGGGCCTTCCGGTGAAAGAGCGGGCGGCGGTGTGCCATTTTTGATTCCCTCGAACGGCGGAACCAGTTCGATCAGTGTCTTCGCGGTCGTGGTTTTAACCCGGCCATACGGGCCCATGACCTGTATATCCATTGCCGGAATGCCGTGACTGTCGATTCCGGTTTTTGTCCGGAGGTAACAGTTCGCCGTATCGGATGTGCCCAGGTAATCCACACCGAGTACATCGGCGAGCGCGCAGTTTTTGAGGGATTTGTTGTCCGTATCTCTCGTTCCTGTCTCACCGGTTGCAAGGAGCGCCCCGCCGTTCTTTACGAAGGCCCGTATCGTTTCGCATTCACGGTCGCTCAGGATGCGCTGGTCGGGTAGTACAAGCGCCCGGTAAAGGCTCAGACTGTCACATAAGCCTCCGCTGTTGAGGATTCCCATCTGGATATGCCCATCGATTAGCGCCTTGTGGGCGCCGCACACAGGGTAGTATGCCGGACTGGGAATCCATGCCGGTGTAGGCGCCATGGGCATTTTTGACCAGACCGAGTCGGGCGAATGAAGCACCGCTGTATCGGTGACCGGCATGCAGTTCTTCACATAGGGTTCGAGCTCGCGGGTGCGCCTGTTGACAGCGCCGAACACTTCCATGACCGCCGGATCGGGGTTGCCGTGCGGGTAAGGGATATCGGAGAGATAGGTTCTTCCGCAGGCGGCGAGAAGAATGGCGCATTCGCTCATGAACGCCTCGGGCTCGCGGAGCGAGTATTCTCCCCAGGTATTTCCGCGGGTGTTCATGCAGCTCCAGGTAATATCCGGGAGTGTGGAGACATACCGGGCTTCGAGGGAAAAATTCCATGAATAAAGACCGACTTTCGGTACAGGAGTGTCCCATGTTATATGGTGGACATACCGAGGCGGGGTTACCGGATACCGCATCATCCATGCGTAATTATTGATGATTTCAATATCGGGCTTGACTTCGGCAAGGGCGCGCTGGACCTTTTCCATGTGCGCTTCCATGTGACGGTTCGCCCATTTGCGATAGGCGAACGCTTTCGGATCGCTGTCACCGGACGGCATCGCGCCCCCAACCTCATTGGCGAAATATTCGCGGCAGTATTTGCACCAGCAGTTGTCCTGGAGATACTGCTGCATGACAATGTCCACAAAAAATCCGTCGATGTCGTAGAGCGCGATAATTTCCTTCATCTGGGGTATACCGATTTCATCGACATAGGGAGAATTGAAGCACATCATGGCGGATTCGGGGATTGCGCTTTTTTCGACAACCGTCTTCTTTGAATCGGTGTTACGGATCCACTCGGGGTGCTCGTACTGGTGACGGCGCTCCATACCGAGCATGAAATACAGGATTCGCCGTATTCCCCTTTTTTTCAGCGCGGCGGTCAATTCCCCGGTGAAATCCCTGTCAAGCCCGGGATGCACGACGCCGATTTTCGTGGGATAGTACGAATATCCCGCCCAGCATTTCGAGAAGTAGCTGACCATCTGTATTCCGGCTTCTTCATACATCTGAGCGGTCGCTTCGGCATCGAAATTCCTGTATATCTCTCTGAAGCCTCCGAAATGTGCATCGATGTGAAACTGCCGGTACATAGTGTCAAACCAGCCCGCGGAATGTCCGGTTTCCTCGGCTGATGCGTTGTAGACGGGCCTGATACCGGCGGCGAAAGCTGTTCCTGCGGCAATTCCCGCGTTCCGCATAAAATGACGGCGTGAAAGGTATGTCTGACCGGATGATGCCATGGTTACCTCCGTATGTACATGATGAAAAACACGATAATCACCGTGTATGACACAAAACCGCAATGCAGCTCCTGATAAAGGAGCTGATAGCCTAATTCCCATTAATATCGTGTAAGCATAGGGGTGTTTCCTGTAATTGTCAATATCCTTTTTGATCCGATTAATACATGAATGTGAGCTCAGCCTCCGACTTGATCGGTGGTGAAATGAATGTGCAAGGGGATTCAATGCCGGGTATATCCTGACAGAAAGAAAATCATTCAGTGGCGTAAAATTGCTGTTTAAACGTATCCGGTTATCCAGTTAAATCAGCTAACATGATTGATCCCCCTCGGCTTCGCCGTGTCCCCCTTATTAAAGAAAGGGGGATGAAAGTGCCCAAAAAGCCGCGCCCGCCTTAAAAAGGGGGGATGCCGCAGGCAGGGGGGATCACATACTATCGGAAGAAAGTATCAATTCTGATTAAAAAGGTTTCCTATGCTTATCAAACTGGATAACCGGATAAACGTATTGCGCGGGAGTATGTTCTTGCTGATCGCAGTGGTCTTTGAGATGATATTGGTAAGGCTGATTAATACCGGTGAACTTTGAGGATTAACAATGAAGGAAACCTTTATTCATGGAATTTACCATGAGACAGGCAATGTCCTATGAGAATACCGTCAGTTTATCCTTTTTTTTTCTTTGTTTCCATGTCCGGATATAAATCTGAAATACAGTCGGCGCAGATACCGTGAGTAAAATGTATATCGAGCATCTTCCCGAAATAATCCTCAACTTTCTTCCAGTTTCCCTGATTATCCCGAATTCTTTTACAATTCGAACATATAGGAATAAATGTCTCTTTTTGATCAGAGGTATCATTTACACTATGGTTTTTATGATTTTTCCGCTCAATTTCCCTGGCGACGCCCACAGTTCCCATGAACTTCCTGAAATTGTTTTCAACTACCGAGTAATATCCTTCCGCTGTAACGGTAACAAGAAGCGGAGTTTCAATGTTTGCGGTCTTTACCTCAAACGGAATTGCGGTTTTATTTTTCGCCAGCATACGGATATTATAAGCTTTTGTTTTTCGAGTACCCGTTCTTCTTTCCTTAATTCTGTATACTGCTTTAGGCTTATCCTGCGGGTCAATAATATCCATGATATCGGTGCCGATTAATTCGTCCGGAGAATAACCATACTGTTCTATGGAATCGCTTATGTAGGTGATTTGTCCTTCAGGGTTTAACATGTAAATTATATCGGGGACGTTACTGAGTATCAATTTCAGCCGTTGTTCGCATTCCTTTGCGGAATTTTCAAGAATTCTGTATTTCATTTCCAGCTTTTTCAAAGCTTCCATCGCACTATCCCTTCCCTATACACCTTTTCCCGCAGAAAAAGGAATATTTTTCTTTATAAGCCTCGCGATAAACACCATAGTATGGATATAAACTCTCCATGATCATTAAAAATGCTGATTTACCGGTCATAGACAGCAACACGTTCGTCGATTACATAACAGAGTGCGTGAAATATCATGAAAAACAGCAATTAACATTTGACTCTTACTGAAAATGTGACATAATATTGTTTCATTGATTATCCATGCAGAAAAACATGATTTTAAGAAAATATGTCATTATTTTATACTGTCATATAATTTATGAAAGAGCAAAAAATATTCCAATATTGTGTTTCAATCTTTTTTTTATAATTCCATCACGATATAATTATATGAATACTATGGTGCATTAACTTAACTAATAAGAGTATATCATTTCTTATATCACGAATTACGGGGTAATTACGCAAGGAATATTTTTAATGTTATTTATTTATAACCGGGAGAAGCATCGAAAATAACTGCTCGTTATAAAAAAGGATATTTCTTTACAAGATCATTAAAGTATTATAATTTGATTAAAAGCACATCCGCCCTTATATTAATTTGTAAATTTAAATTCAAATTATTGCTAATGTCAATAAGTTTATACAAATTCTGAAAAAAATTTTCCGGTTTATGCGGTTCCTGGGAATAATGAACATGGCACGGGAAAGGAAAACAGGTATGAACGGGCAGTTTTCAGGTATTTCTCGTCGGGCATTCCTCGGTATGGGCGCTGTCGGAGTTGCCTCGCAGGCTTTAGCAGCGAATCCGAAGAAAAAATCCGGCAATGAACTCCTCAATATCGGCCTCATCCTCGGCGAATGGAGTCATTCGGAGAATGCATGGACACGCATGATAAACGGTGTGCCCAATGTAAATGATGTGCCTTATACTCCAAAAAGGACAGGTATGTATTACACCCATGTATGGCATATCGATCAAACGGTCGCGAAGGCTTTCGCCGATCGTTTCAATGTGCCGAATGTTGTTAAATCGTTCGATGGCATGGTCGGCAAGGTGGACGGTATCATAATCGATGTGGTTTTCCAGATACCATGGACGTACAAGCTCGCCCGGCCCTATCTCGAAAACGGCATCCCGGTGTATATCGACCGGCCGTTCACCGATTCGCTCCGTAAGGCGCGCGAGATGACCGAACTCTCGAAAAAATACAACACGCCTGTATGGAGCGGCTCTTCCCTCGAACATATGTGTGTAACATATGAAGCAATCGGGCACAACCCGCCGGAATCTATCCTCGGGTACGAGACATGGAGCGAGGGAGTGCCTGATTATTACACGCACGGCCTTCACGGTATCTGGTGGGCATACAGGACCGCCGGCGGCGGTATTCATGCAATCGCCCAGAAAACGGACGACTGGAGCAAAGGCTCCGGCACATCGACGATTGTCTATAACGACCGTGGAAAAGGGCCGTTTCTCGGAACGATTAATCACACATCACGTGACAATACCCTCATTTATACACAGTTCAAGGGGCAGGACCGCATATTTCTGTGCGATGGCCAGACAAACTGGGATGAATTCGTTTATGGGCCGATGCTCACCAGAATACAGGGGATGTTCGAGCTCGGTATCGGGGGTATGCCCGAAACCCATGAATCCCTGATCGAAAAACTGCGGCTGTTTCTTGCCGGTTTCCGCTCCATACTGCGCGAAAAAGGCGAGTTCGTGGAGCTCAAATCACTCGACGAGGACTGGTCGGTCGGTTGTCCGTGGGGTCAGAGCTATATGCCGGGCATGGAAGCCTATCAGGCTTATACGAAGCTTCTGGGAGCCGAGAAAGGTGAAATCAGGCCGCCGAAATGACTGATCGCTCCCGCCCGTCGTGTGTATCGGAATTCCAAGAAATTTCATTATGGACAGTGCCTTTGGGGTTTGAGACGATAAGTCATATAAAGTGAGATTGCGGTCATGTTTTCGGTTGAGGGGGCTTCCATGGATATGCGGATTAAAGAAGAATTTATACGATTATGGCATAAATATTTTCACAGCGCTGATCTGCCCATCGTATTCTGGTATACTGATGAGGAAAATCCTGCGGAAAAGATGAAACCTGCTGCGGGACACCGGTGTATTATCGGTGAATTATCGAGGGTACGGAGAGGAGAGACGCTCTGTTATTCAGCCGGAGATGTGGGCTGCGGCGGCGGCAAAAAATTTCTCGGCTTTACCGATAAGGTAGGTCCGAATTTTGAGTATTTCCTCTCGTGCGGGATTCCGGGCAAAATGGAAGGTGAACGGTACAAAAAATCTCCCGATCTGGTCTTGAAAGCGCTCAGGGAATCGTCTGTTTTCAAAGCACCGTCGCGTTTTATCGTGTTCAAGCGATGGGACATGCTGGAAGGCCATGAAAATCCTGAAGTGGTTATTTTTTTTGCCGGTCCCGATGTTATCTCCGGTCTGTTTACCCTGGCCAACTATGATCGGGCTGAGCCGAACGGTGTCATTTCACCGTTTTCTTCCGGCTGCGGGTCTATCGTATTCTATCCGTACCTCGAAAACGACAGCAGTTGCCCGAGAGCGGTTCTCGGTATGTTCGATGTTACCGCACGGCCTTATGTTGCCCCTGACATTCTCACGTTTTCGGTTCCGTATGCAAAATTTCTGGGAATGATTGATAATATCGAGGAAAGTTTTCTTATAACCCCTTCCTGGAAAAAAGTTCGTGAACGGATTATGTAGTTATGCAGTATGTCGGTTGACTTCCTCACTCAGAGGAAACAGCATATGAAGTTCGGTGCGTTACGAGATGAAGCAATCATATCATAAGGAAACCAAATGAGTTTTTTGCTGTTAAAAAACTATATGCGGTATTATTGTGTTTTGAACCATTCGTTTTTCTGTTCTTTTTGAGTGTACTCTATATAATAACTATACAAGAAAAGGATTTACCATGAGGCGAAGAAGATTTTTGCAGGGAATCGGCGTAACTGCTTCGGTCATGTCGCTGGGAGGGTGTTCGGTAATGCCCGGCAGAAAAACCGAGTACCGGCCGCGAGGTGTGGTGCCGAAAAGAGCGCTCGGGAAAACGGGTATCGAGGTGTCCATGCTCGGCTTCGGCTCGCATCTCGTTAAAAAGCTCATCGGGAAGCCCCGGCTCAGAGACAGGTTGATCAAACTCGGGTTCGAGGGCGGAATCAATACGTTCGATGTGTATGACCATGCGGGGTATAAACAGTTCGAGCCCATGAGCGAGAGCATCAGGGATTTCCGCAGGGAAGTGATCGTATCGCTCGTTGCGGTGCAGCCGACCCCGGAAATGGAGAATGAGATCGATGGCGCTCTCAGGACTTTCCGAACCGATTACATTGACCTCTATCGTCTCCAGAATGTCGATGACGACCGCATACGGGTTCTGGAAAAAAGCCGTGATTCAGGAAAAATCCGCAAAATCGGCATAGTCTCGCATGACGCAAACCTCATGATGCGGTATATCGACAATTACCGTAATGTCCTTGACTATGTCATGATCATATATAATTTTCATCATAACATGGGCCGTCCGAAAGGCGGGCAGACATGGCCGTGGAACGATTACAATGCGCTTATCCCGCGATGCAGCGGCATGGGACTCGGCATCATCGGCATCAAACCCATGGGAAGCGACGATATGGCTGCTTTTGCGCACAAAAAAGGCTTTTTCAAGGATAAACGCGGTTCTCTCGCCAAGGCAATGCTTCGCTTCATCTATCAGGCGCCCGAGGTGCACTGCACCATGCCCGCGATGAACAGCATGGATGAAGTTATCGCCAATCTCGAATCGGCATATGCTCCCGCCATCTCGCCGGAGGAACGGTCGATGCTCTCAGACTTGAGCAGGGAAGCCGACGCCCTGAAAGGGGCTTATCTGTCTCCCCGCTACCGGTGGCTTGAGAACTGGGCTGTCAGAAACGCATGATCGGTAAAATCACATCAGATACATGGAGCGATAGATAACATACCGCCGTGCGATCGGGAGGAAGAAGATACAGTCGATTCTTTTAATCCGATTTATTCATAAAATTTAATAGAACGCGGATTTTTGCGGATTTATTTTTATTTATATATTTTTTAGGTGTTAATGATTATTAATTTTTAATGATAGTATAAATAATATGTTATTTAAATTTGTGTCTTCGTGGTTAAATATATTCATGAATATTCCGGGTTAAATCAGGCGTGGAGCATTTATATTCATTCTTGAACTCCATTATCATCACAGAATACTATTAATCATACCGGACAATACATGGAACGAAAAAAACTGACAATCATCCATTCTCCGATGAGCTACGAGTTTGTCCTCGATAAAAACACTGTCAGGATTACCAGAAAAACAATCCTGAAGCATCTTTTCAGATACCATGAGGTTGAATTCATCCCCCGGTGCAGTGCCGGGCTTGCCGTTACATTCAGAACGCTCTTATTGACAAAAATTCTGAGCAGGGGGAAATCGGTTATTGTGTACCCGGACGGGCATACTAAAAACATCACGGTATTCAGTCTCATTAAGCCATGTGTTTCATTTCTTAAAAGTACTGCTGAAAAATCACTGGTGCTCCGGGAAATAAAAGCTGCATGCGAAAGGTTTGCCCATGAAATCGAAGACCGTGGAAAAGCCCATGGAAGCCTCACCCGTACGCCGGTTGACTTATCAAAGCCGGCTGTTTATCTGAGGACAAACCTGCAATTCAATGTAACTGCCGGCGGCACAGTCGGACACATCGCGGGCGTGCTGAATAATCTGGGATTTTATGGTCCATCACCGTTTTTTCTGACTGTCGGTCATATTCCGACCGTCGATTCTGCCATTCAGACCATTATCATGGAACCTTCACCGGAATTCGTGGATTTCCGTGAAATCTGGGATATGCACTGCAATACCGTTTTTTTCAATAAAGCATGTGAAGCGCTCTCCGGTACCGAACTGTCGTTTATTTTCCAGCGGTATTGCCTGTATAATTACACCGGAGTTGAATTGTCACGTCATTTCAGGGTTCCTCTCGTTCTCGAATATAACGGCTCGGAAGTGTGGGTGACCGATAATTGGGCACGGCCATTGAAATACAGGCCATTGGCCGTAAAGATAGAACATGTCAATATCCGTTATGCCGATGTTATAACGACCATCAGCAGACCGCTTTTCGACGATCTTGTCAGACGGGGTGTCGATCCGGGGAAAATTGTGCTCAATCCCAACGGTGTCGATCCCGGACGCTATTCACCCGATGTCGATGGTACGGAAGTGCGCAGGAAGTATGAACTTGAAAATTATATTGTCATAGGATTCATCGGCACGTTCGGACCCTGGCACGGAGCAGAGGTTCTCGCCGAAGCATTCGGGATATTGATGGCGCGATATCCGCATTACAGAACGACAGTCCGGCTCCTCATGATCGGCGACGGAACGACCATGCCCCTTGTCAGGAACAATCTCGGAAAAAACAATGTCGAAAACTGCTGTATACTCGCAGGGATGCAGCCACAGGAGGAAGGGCCGAAATATCTCGCCGCCGCCGATGTTCTCGTGTCACCTCATATGCCCAACTCCGACGGGACGCCGTTTTTCGGGTCTCCGACAAAGCTGTTCGAATACATGGCCATGGGAAAGGGTATCGTTGCTTCCGACCTCGATCAGATCGGGGAAATTCTCGAACATGATAAAACAGCATGGCTGGTTCCACCAGGCGATACGGATGCGCTCGCGGAGGGACTGCATGTTCTCATAGACAATGAGCAACTGCGAAAGAGATTAGGCGAAAATGCCCGGAAAGAAGTTGTGGAAAAATATACATGGCGGGAACATACCCGGAAAATCATCGAAAAATTAAAGGAGGTGACGGGCGCGTAAAAAAAAATTTTTCGCCACCTTCCTAATCACCGGACGATTGTGCATAATCGACCGCTTCTTTCATAAAGCTTATGGCATCCCGTATCCTGTCCGGTTCCTCGAAACCATACGATAATCTCAACTGCCTTTTCCCCATGGTTACCATATCCCCCCGTGAATGTACACAGTATTCTCCGGGAATATATATAACCCGCGGTTTCCTGTCATGAGGAGGCCCGTCAACGGAACTGACACCCGTGGTTCTGGTCAGATACCTGAAAAAAGGCGATCCCTCGAACGTATCGACATCCTTGAAGGTCAGATAGAAATAGAATCCGGCCTGTCCGCCGCTGCACGCTGTAATGCTTCCGCCTAACATTTCCTGAATCCATCCTTTGACAAGCCGTGCTTTATCCCTGTATCCCTCATTGACACGGGCTACCTGCCCGGCAACATGATGATCGAGCAGATAACTTGTGATTTCCTGGGAAAGCAGGGGAGCGCTGAAACCGACATCGCTTGTTTTCTGTATCATCGCCCGCAAGAATGGCCCGTCTTTCCCCATCATGTATCCGATCCGCAATGCCGGCGCGAGAATCTTGGAGAGCGTTCCCAGCTCGTATACGAGGCCATAGTCATCAAAATGGAATCCGGACATGAGCGGCGGCACATCAGGGTCATGCACGAGATGTTCGTAAGCCTTATCGAGGAACAGCGGGACAATCCTGCCGAGTTCCTGAGACAGTCTCCCGGCGAACTGAACGAGGTCTTTACGCCGTCGGTTTGACAGTATGGTGCCTGTCGGATTGTTGACCGTCACGACGTAGAGAAACCGTATATCGTTCTTTTTCGCGCCAAGAACCTGTGTTTTCTTTTCGAGCAGGTCGGCCCGGATTCCCTCTTCATCTTCGGGAACGGCGACCAGATCGAATCCACGGCGTTCGAGATAATTGCAGTAGATGTAGTACATCGGATCGGTGGTTATCACAATCCCCGGCTCCATGACATGAGCGATTCCCTCGAGCAGGCTCGTTGCGCCGTTGGGGCCGATGATGATCTCCCGGTCATCGAGAATTGCCCGTGTCAGGCCACCGATGCCATTCTCCCCGTAGAACCGCCGGATGGACCCGATGAGGTTCCGCGAGCCTTTCGAGCCCCCGTAATTGAGCGCCGCCGGGTATTTGTCCGGTTGTGAAAGGACTTGCTTCGTCGCCTCGACAATCAGGTCACGGGGAATTGTCCGTTCATTCACATACCCCACGCCGAGATTTATGTCTTTTCCCTGCCGGAAGTCGTCCGCAAACGAAGCCATCATTCTGTTGACAGGCGAAGGAATGCTCGACAGATTCCCGTATTCGGACAAGAGGATTTCAGTCAGTCGCATATGTCGTTGTAAACCCGATTAATACAAGGAAAATGTGTAATCTTGTTATAAAGATATTTACCACCAAGACACAAAGACACCAAGACACAAAAAGATATAATAATTTATTATTGTTATTCAATGATTGTATTAAACTTACGAATGAGATGTTTGTACAATTTATGTGTCATTCCCGTGAAAACGGGAATCCATCATCTATACTCATGACCGAGCGATGTTATTGCTTCGGCGATTAAACAGTGATATCGGATGATGTCATGCCGAACTTGTTTCGGCATCTATTCCTGCTATTGGTATCATTATTTATCCGCCGGAGCAATAATACTGGATTCCCAATTCACTTCGTTCTTGGGAATGACAATATTCATACAATAAATTAGTGATTATGAGCTCATTGAATTACCAGATAAAATATTTATTCTATATTTGGTAATTATCAACCAATTACATTAAAAACAGATATATATAAAAAACAAATCCGCGTTAATCCGTCTGATTCGTGTATATCCGTGGTCTATCGAATCCTTTGAAAAATCCGGTCAGAATATTCCGGATCATGCGCCGTTCAGCCTTTTTTGAACATGGACTCATCGATCCAGCCCGGCTGGGATGGCGGAGCTTCCCAATCCACGGGTACGGTTCCCACTTTCACCGGCGCTCCGCCGCGCTCGGCATGAGAATAGAACCCGGTCAGGAAGATTTCCGTTTTCTTCCGTATGATGTCAAACGGCTGAAACTGTCCCCCCTCGAAGGTACGCTGCATCTCGATAATCTGGTTGGACTGGTTGAACAGGAGTTCGTCCCGCCAGTTCGGAGTGAACATACGCTCGGTATGAAGGTTATCGTCCGCTCCCATAATCGTTATCGAGTAGAAGTCTCTGCTCGGGGCCCCGTGGATTGCGCACGGAAACGCCGGCTGATTCTCCCATCCCTTGAAGATGTACGTTTCCTGAAGATAGCTATTACGCATGATATCATCGGTCATTACCGCCACTTCGGAGACATCATAACCGAATATCCGAAGCATGGTATACTGCATATGGAAATGCATCGGGTAATCCCGCGCCCAGACAGTGCCGTGCGCGCAGTTGATCCGTCCGATTTTTTTCATGCGCTCCCTGAGCGGCTCGATCTCGTAGAAATGCTCGCCCATGTCTGTCGCCATAAGGGGAGTATTATGCTTTGCAGCGGTATCGAGCATCTCATCGGCGGCCCTGAGTGAATAGGCGAACGGCCTGCTGAGATAGGTGGGTATTCCGGCTTCCAGATAGGGCATGGCGAGCTTGTGATGCCAGGGCACCTCGTTGAATCCGGCCTGAAGGAGCGCATCCACTTTGCCGACCATGCCATCATAACGGTCAACAACGGTCGCACCGAGGGGATCGGCGAACTTGTGGGCCGCTTCCGAGCTCTGATCCCAGACATGCGTGATTTCCATGTTCAGGAACGGGGTGCCGAAATTGACGTGGCTGGCTCCTTCCGGCTTCGGTATGGTAGAGGCAATCAAATCGGCCCATGAATAACTCATGAACGAACCGCGGCCGACACCTATAACGCCGACTCTTATCTTTTTCAGAGGTTTATCGGCTTTCTCTGCCGCAGCCGCGCGGCCTGTTGACATGAAGGCAGCCGCACCTGCTGTTGCACCGGCCGAGATAAAACCGCGTCGCGAATGTTTTTCGTTTGTCATGGCATACCCCACACGTAACGAGTTCTGAAATCACATGGTTTCATTGAGAAATTTCTGCACATCGAAAAGAACGATGGCTCACCGAAATGAACTACCCTGCAGTAAACTGCGAGGTATCAGATCAGGCCTCCTAACCCTTAATCCCTTTCCCCCTGAAAGGGAGCAAGGGAAGTCGATGCGACTCCGGTAGTTACCTGCCCCCGATACGGGGGAAGGTGTGTCACGAAGTGACGGAAGGGGGCTTTTTACCCCGCTGCAAGCTGCGAGGAATTATCTTGATTAAAAGTTAGGCGTTGCATTACCGGGGTGCAACTGTTTTCTGCAGACACGGATACATCCTCCCGGTCACAAAAAAGCCGTCACTCATAAAAAAAACACCCGGCGCTTCCATCATGAAACTCCGGGTGTCGTGTGCAATGCATGTCAGAACCATTACGCCTTTTTCAGGGCGATGTCATACACTTCATTGAAGTCTTTGAAACGCAGGCGGTACTGATACTTACCCGCTGTATACTTTCCGGTATTCCATGTCGCAAGGTGGAATCCCGCGTCACAGATGGCGTTGGTGATTACTTCGAGGTTTTTACCGTTCTGATCGAGTATCTCGACAAAAACCCACCCTTTTTCGGGAACGCTCACCTCGATGGCTAGTTGCGGATAGTACGAAGTGGGATAGTCCTGGTTGAGTACACGGGATGAAGGCCGTGAAGGAATTGCGAGCTTCTTCTCGCTAACGGTGCTGTAATCGAACGGTTCATCACAGAGATGCCAGAACGGTTCATTCGTCTGATGCTTCAAAAGATAAAACGATCTCAGCGGTGTACGAGTGAAGCTTGTCAGCGGGCGTCGGACCGCATAACCATCCTGCCACTCGTATACCGGGATGTTCATCGGGTTCAGCGTGCCAACTTTTCCACGTTCCATGGCAATGTGGAACAATGCGAAATTCCCCGATTCATGACCCCCTAACCAATGGCCAATGTTATCAACGAGATATGGATTCTTTCCAAATATGACGATGTTTGTCATATAATCCCAGGCCCTGCCTATGGGATTCCTGCTGTCTTCAAAACCAAATGGATTGGGACCCCAGTTGAAATCACCGTCACGCCCGTAAATCCCTTCGACAACATGGAGTTTGTAATCCGACGATGCTATATTATCGATTGTCCTGTGTGCCCACATTTCCATGCAGAGAGGATCATACTGTGTTAACAGTTCCGCAGCCAGATTACCGCTCCCCGGGAAATCCGGGACATCGAAACGAGGAAGTGTTCTTTTATGACGGTCGAACATCGGTTCGAGAACATCATGTATTTTAGGATTGATGACCTGTTTTTTTAATTGCTTTTCAAGTTTCTGCATCCTGTCGATTGCCTGCCATTTCTGGCAATATCCCTGAAATGGCGATGCATTCGTACCCTGCAGATTCTTGCAGGTAAGGGTCAGACCCATCTCGTGAGCCTTGAATTTGGCCAGATTGATGTTCCATGAATTCGGGGCATTGAATGGCCACAGATACGGCATCTGTTCATAGACAACACCATCGGGAGTCTCTTTCCAGACAAATTTGCTGGTATCATTGGCATCGTCTTCTTTTGTAATACGGGTCGTTGCGCCGGTAACTGTCGCGCCGGTCCGTTCAGCCATGGCAACATAACCGCGGGGCTCGACAACTCTCGTACCATTGACGTCGCGTGTGTGCATGTTTTTTCCCGATACACCCATTTCCATCAATGAATTGAATATACCCTCAACGAAGAATACATCGGTGCAGATTCCCATAGTATCTTCAAGGGTGAAGCCATTCTTCTCATCGACCGCGTCGTGGGCAGTGAGATTTGCCTTAGTTGCAATTAAGCTGGATACCGGAGTACCCGTATTACCCATGGGGACCAATACCGACCGGCCAAAATCGAGACCGACCTGCTTGCATGCCTCGGAATTGGTCTTGTAATCCACATTCGTCCGCATGATGAAAACCGCTTCCGGGTGCTGTTCAACAAACGGGTGCACGCCGAAATATCCGGAAGGTTTCACCGGGGCGGAAAAGGCTCGTCTGGAACGCGCCAGGCTCACTCCGCCAGCCAGAACCGAAGCCGTTTTCAGAAAATTTCTTCGATCGACCATTTCATGTTTCCTTTCAGGAAATTTCATATCTTGTAAATTATCGATATTGTTAATGCTTACACAGTAAAAAAACACCGGTATTTATGGTAACACTTTAATTCCTTTTCGTCAATATGAATATTTAGTATTTAAAAAGTTTCTCATTATTTATTCACGCGCAAAGGAACGGGATGTTCCATAAAACCTTAAATTCTTTTCTGTTCTGCCCCTTTCTTTATTCTTTTCCCCTCTGTCTCTTTGTCTCTCTGTCCCTTAGTCCCTGTCTTTATTCTTTTCCCCCTTATGCCTTATGCCTTGTGCCTTGTGCCTGTCTTTAACGCCTTGTGCCTGTCTTTCCTCAATTTCTCACCCACTCGCCGAAATCGAACCGGGCGCCGTTGATGATCCTGAACCGGCTCGAAAGCCCGTTGGGATTGGTGCGGGATGCCCAGTTCTTGCCCTTGACAATGGTGAGCGCGCCGGGCTTCATGGCGAGGTACAGGCGCGGCTTTTCGAGGGTGGCGATGCCTCCGCGCCCGATGTCGGTGTTGAGGTTCTTCTGGAGGGCGATGACCGCGATGCCCTTCCTGAGACGGTCGAAGACTGCCTTTATCTGCCCGCCGAGACGGTAGAAATCCTCGTGGATTTCGAGGTAATCGATGATGTTGACCGCGTCCGGGCGGATCACATCGGCGAAGTTCGTGCTCCGCTCGCGGGGGTTGAACCGCCAGTCGTCGAGGGCGACATCGCTGAAGTTCGAGAGCCGTTTCCGGAACTCTGCGGCGCCCATCTCCGAGGTGAAGTAGTGGATGTCGTGACGGGCCATGTTCATGCGGACTACATTGAGGAGGTAGGCGGTCTTGCCTGCGTTCGGCTCACCTGCGATGACCACGACA